>DATHAP010000020.1 GCA_035489715.1 Actinomycetes bacterium | reverse complement strand
GGGTCGGTCCCGAGGGCGTCAGATCCCGATGCCGTGCGCACGCAGCCAGGTGAGCGGCGGCACCGGCGCCCCGTCGTGCGGGCGCACCTCGAAGTGCAGGTGGGCACCGGTCGTGTTGCCGGTCATGCCCACGCGGCCGATCACGTCGCCGGCCCGGACCGTCCCGCTGGTGCGCACGAACGAGTCCATGTGGGCGTACCAGGTGACGGTGCCGTCCTCGTGCTCGACGGCGATCTTGTTGCCGTAGGCGCCGTCGTACGCCGCGAAGATGATCCTGCCGTCGCCCACCGCGTGGATCGGCGTGCCGTAGGCGCAGGCGAAGTCCTGCCCGGTGTGCGAGCTGCTCCACAGGCCGTACTCACCGAAGCCGGCGGTGAGCCGGAAGCCGCTGACCGGGAGCACCCACTTGGGCCGCGCCTTCTCGGCGGCGATCCGGGCCTCCTTGGCCGCCTTGCGGGCGGCGCGGACGGCCTCGGCCTGGGCGCTGCGCAGCCGGCTGGCGCGCTCCTCCTGCTGCTTGGCGAGGGTGGTGCGGAGCTGGACCGCCGCGATGCTCGCGGTGGGGCCTTGGTCGTCGGCCGCCGCGGCGGCGGGGGTGGACGTAGAGGCCTGGCGGGCGTCGCCGATGGCGCCGGGCACGTTCATCCCGGAGACCGCGAAGGCCGCCAGGGTCGCTGCGGTGACGTACGCCGGGCCGCCGGTGTTCTTCGGGCGGCGGTGTCGTCCGCGAGAGCGGCGAGGTGGCACGGGGAGGAATCGCCTCGTCGTCGGGGGCAGGGGGACGGGGTGAAGCAGGGGCGACCATAACGAAGGGATTACGTGCCGGTACAACTGGGTACGTGTTCAGACCTTGTTCAACTACTGTGGGTGCACGGATCGGGACAACCCGTGCGAACCTGCACCGTCCGGGGCTTGCGCCCGGGCGGCCTGCCGACCGGCGGCACTCGCTATCGACGTGACGGCGGGCGTCACGGTCGCGCCGTGCGGATCAAGCTGCGCCAGCGTGAGCCCGATCTCGTGCACCGCCCGGCGGTCGATCGGCAGCGACATGTGGCCGACGCCGCGCAGCAGCAGGTTGCGCGCGTCGAGGTCGGGGTGCGACAGCCGCGCGTTGCGCTTGGGGACGATCATCTGGTCCAGGTCGCTCCACACCGCGAGCATGCGGGTGCGGCAGCCGGGCGCCGGGCCGGCCAGCTCCTCGACCAGGTCGCTGCCCGGGCAGAGCTGGCGGGCCAGGCGGTGCGGCACCAGCTGGGCGGCCCGGGTGCCCCCGTGCGGCGTCCCGAGCGTGACCAGCGTGTGCACCCGGGAGTCGCCGCCGAGGCGCTGCACGTAGTAGCGCGCGATCAGCCCGCCCATGCTGTGCCCGATCACGTGGATCCGCTCGAAGCCGGTCTGCTCGCAGAGCTGCTCGACCCGGGTCGAGAGCCCGGTGGCGGCCAGCCGCACGTCGCGGGTGAGCGGGCTGTAGTTCAGGGTGATGACCCGGTGGAAGCCGCGCCGGCGCAGCGACCGGCGGAGCAGCGTGAAGATCGACCGGTTGTCGACCATGCCGTGCACCAGCAGGATCGGCGTGCCGGCCGCCTCGACGTCGCCGACGACGAGCCCGCGCTGCACCGGTGACAGCCCGCCGAGGTCGCGGCGGGTGACGTCGCGGTGCCGGGCCCGCTCCGCGACGACGCCGAGCGGGTACATCGCGGCGTGGGCGGCGACCCAGCCCACCTCGAGCGCGGCGCCCCGAAGGCCGGTGGGCGAGAGCAGGCTCGCCGCGCCGCGCCGCAGCGCCACGAGGCGGGTCACCTGCTCGGTCACGCTGACGCCTCCACTGCCGTCGTATCGGCCGTTCCGCACGGAACCTTGCGGATCCTTGGCGAACCGTAGCCGTCCCCTGCCCCGTCCCGCGGGCACGACTCACAGCTCCAGCCGTCGGTTACCCTCTGCCGCGTGACCTCGAACGGACCCGTGCGCGTCGTGGTGGCCAAGCCCGGCCTCGACGGTCACGACCGCGGGGCCAAGGTCGTGGCCCGCGCGCTGCGCGACGCCGGGGTGGAGGTGGTCTACACCGGTCTGCACCAGACACCGGAGCAGATCGTCGAGACCGCCATCCAGGAGGACGCCGACGCGGTCGGCCTGTCGGTCCTGTCCGGTGCGCACATGACCCTCTTCGCCCGGGTGATCGAGCTGCTGGCCCAGCGCGACGCCTCGGACATCGTGGTGTTCGGCGGCGGGATCGTGCCCGACGCGGACCTGCCCGACCTGGAGCAGATGGGCGTGGCCAAGGTGTTCACCCCCGGCGCCACGACCGGCGAGATCGTCGACTGGGTGCGGGCCAACCTGCCGCGGGCCGGCGAGTCCACTCCCGCCTGACGCCGATTCGCCCGGTTCACCGGCCGCGCAGCGCTGCAGTTACGCTCGCGTACCGCACGAGCAGCCGACGTCCCAGCACAACCCGACCGATCGAGCACCGAGGCGGAGCACCGTGGACCTCTTCGAGTACCAGGCCCGAGACATGTTCGAGAAGCACGGCGTGCCCGTGCTCGGCGGGGCGGTGGCGGAGACCCCCGAGGACGCCCGGGCGGCCGCCGAGCGGCTGCTGCCGGAGGGCGGCGGCAAGGTCGTGGTCAAGGCACAGGTCAAGACCGGCGGCCGCGGCAAGGCCGGTGGCGTCAAGGTCGCCGACTCGGCCGACGACGCCGGGGCCAAGGCGCGGGACATCCTCGGCATGGACATCAAGGGCCACACCGTCCACCGCGTCATGATCGCTCCGGCCGCGGCGATCGCGGAGGAGTACTACTTCTCTGTCCTGCTCGACCGCGCGAACCGCACCTACCTGGCGATGGCCTCCCGCGAGGGCGGCGTGGAGATCGAGCAGCTCGCGGTCGAGCGCCCCGAGGCGCTCGCGCGCGTCCCGGTGGACGCTCTCGAGGGCATCGACGACGCCAAGGCGCGTGAGATCGCCGAGAAGGGCGGCTTCCCCGAGGAGGTCCGCGACCAGGTCGTCGACGCCGTACAGAAGCTCTGGGGCGTCTTCGTCGCCGAGGACGCGACCCTGGTCGAGGTGAACCCGCTCGTCAAGACCGCCGACGGCCGGATCGTCGCGCTCGACGGCAAGGTGACGCTGGACGGCAACGCGGACTTCCGGCAGGCCGACCACCCGGCCCTCGAGGACAAGTACACGGCCGACCCGCTCGAGGCGAAGGCCAAGGAGAAGGACCTCAACTACGTCAAGCTCGACGGCTCGGTCGGCATCATCGGCAACGGCGCCGGCCTGGTCATGTCGACCCTCGACGTCGTGGCCTACGCCGGCGAGAAGCACCAGGTCGACGGTCAGCCGGTGAAGCCGGCCAACTTCCTCGACATCGGTGGCGGCGCCTCGGCCGAGGTGATGGCGAACGGGCTCGAGATCATCCTCGGCGACCCGGACGTGAAGTCGGTCTTCGTCAACGTCTTCGGCGGCATCACGGCCTGCGACGCGGTGGCCAACGGCATCGTGCAGGCGTTCGGCCTGCTGTCCGAGCGCGGCGACGAGATCACCCACCCCCTGGTGGTGCGCCTCGACGGCAACAACGCCGACGAGGGCCGCCGCATCCTCACCGAGGCGAACCTGCCCCTGCTCGAGCAGGTGGACACGATGGACGGTGCCGCCGAGCGCGCGGCCGAGCTGGCTGCGGCCGGGAAGTAAGAGGACACCGACATGGCCATCTGGCTGACCGAGAGCTCGAAGATCATCGTCCAGGGCATGACCGGCTCCGAGGGCATGAAGCACACGACGCGGATGCTCGCGTCGGGCGCCCAGGTCGTCGGTGGCGTCAACCCGCGCAAGGCAGGCACGTCGGTCGACGTGTCGGGCACGTCGCTGCCGGTCTTCGCCGGCGTCGGCGAGGCGATGAAGGAGACCGGGGCCGACGTGTCGGTCGTGTTCGTGCCGCCGGCCTTCGCCAAAGCGGCGGTCGACGAGGCCGTCGACGCGCAGATCCCGCTGTGCGTGGTCATCACCGAGGGCATCCCGGTGCACGACTCGGCCGCCTTCTGGCAGCACGCGTCGAACTCCGGCGCGACCCGCATCATCGGCCCCAACTGCCCCGGCCTGATCAGCCCCGGGAAGTCCAACGCGGGCATCATCCCGGCCGACATCACCAGGGCCGGCCGGATCGGCCTGGTCAGCAAGTCCGGCACGCTGACCTACCAGATGATGTACGAGCTGCGGGACATCGGCTTCTCCACCTGCGTCGGAATCGGCGGCGACCCGGTCATCGGCACCACCCACATCGACTGCCTGCAGGCCTTCCAGGACGACCCCGGGACCGACGCCATCGTGATGATCGGCGAGATCGGCGGCGACGCCGAGGAGCGCGCCGCGGCCTACGTCAAGGACAACGTCAGCAAGCCGGTCGTCGGCTACGTCGCCGGCTTCACAGCTCCCGAGGGCAAGACGATGGGCCACGCCGGCGCGATCGTGTCCGGGTCGTCCGGCACAGCAGCCGCCAAGCAGGAGGCCCTCGAGGCGGTCGGCGTCAAGGTCGGCAGGACCCCGTCGGAGACCGCCCGCCTGATGCGCGAGCTGATGACCTCCGCCTGACGGCCCCAACTGTGCGAAGACACACCGCCCGGGCGGCGTGTCCGGTGTGTCAACGCACAGTCGATCGTGCGGGTCAGCCGACGGCGCGGTCGAGGGCGGCCGTGAGGGAGGCCTCGTCCCAGACCCAGCTGTCGTCGGCGCTGCTCACCTCGTCCACGGCACCGTTCCACTGCAGCACGACGACGACGTTGGCCTGACGGGCTACGTCGACCTCGACGTAGGACACCTCGCTGCCGGCCGGTGCGCTGGACCGCGAGAACTGGAAGCCGATGTCTCCGAAGGACTGCGCGGGTCGCTCGTCGACCGAGGAGTCCCCGGCCACCTGCTCGCTGCACGCGTCCAGGTCGGCGCGCAGCCCCCTCATGGCGGCCTCGGCGGCCGCGACGTCGGCGAAGCGCAGCACGTGCTGCGACGCGGTCGGCGCCAGCTCGGTGTAGAAGAACCGCTTCTCGGTCTGCGGCGCGCCGAGCTCCGAAGGGCTGGGCAGGCACTGGAGGAACGGCTGGTCGGCCGCTGTCTCGTCCGGGCTCACCTGCCATCCGGTGGCGCCGGCGAAGGTCGGGATGTCGGCGGCGTCGAGCAGCGGCTGGGCGGCGAGCGCGACGGGTGGCGCCACGGACTCGGTGACCTTGGCGGTGGCGGTGCCCTGGCCGGGCGGCCCCTGGACGGACTGGTCGGAGCCGCTGAGCGAGCCGGCGACGCCGAGGGCGCCGGCGACGAGCGCCGCGACCGCCAGGGTCGACCCGACGACCTGGTTGCGGGTCCGCTGCTCGCCGCGGCGGCGCACCGAGCCCGAGTCGGGCAGCGCGAGCCGGTCGGTGTCGGCGCGCAGGGCGGTGAGCGTGTCTGCGACGCGATCGGTCGCTCCGAAGTGGTCGGTCATGTCAGCTCACCTCCGCGAGCGTCGAGTCGGACAGGAGCTCGGCGAGCGCGGTCCGGCCACGCGCCAGGCGTGCCTTGACCGTGCCCTCCGGGGCGCCCGTCTCGTGGGCGACCTCGGCGACGGAGAGCCCGCCGAGGTGGTGCAGCACGATCGCCCGACGCTGCGCCTCCGGGATCTGGCGCAGCGCTGCGACGAGCGCGACGTTGTCGATGCTGGGCTCGGGGGTGTCCTCCGGCGGCCCGTGGCGCAGCATCGCTGCCACGCCGTTCTTCGCCTTCCGCCAGCGGCTGGCGGCCAGTCGCCACGCGACCGTCCGCACCCAGGCCTCCGGCTCGTCGTACGTCGACACGCTGGACCAGCGCTGCCACGCCCGGGCGTACGCCTCCTGCACCAGCTCCTGCGCGTCGGCGAGGTTGCCGGTCATGGCGTACATCTGGTGCAGCACCCGCCGGTTGGAGCCCTGGTAGAAGGCGTCGAACTCCGCAGCCCGCTCGCTCGGCTCCTCCGCGGACACCCGCTCCTCCTGCCGTCGTGGCGCCGGTCGGCCGGCTGGTGCTCGGCCGCTCCCCGCTGTCGATGTGCTTACACCAGTGATGACCCGCGACCGGCGTGATCGGTTGCACCAGGATCCTGGGCGTGTCCGGGCCGGTGCAGGGGCCGGGTCCGGCCACGATGGGTGGCGATGGCCGCACCCACCGACGTCCTCCGCCGGCCGCCCGGCCCGCGGGCGCCCCGGCGGCCGCCGGCCGGCCCCGGCCGGAGTGCTGCCCGGCCGCTCACCGCCCTCGGCATGACCGCCGCCCTGCAGTCCGCCGGTCTCGGGGTGCTGGCGGTCATGGTCACCGTCCTGGTGGGCTGGGCCACCGCCGCGGACAGCGACGCCAGCGCCACGGCCGCGGTCACCGGCGCGCTGCAAGCCTGGCTGGTCGGGCACCACGCCGAGGTGACCGTGCCCGGCGGCTCCTTCGGTCTCGCCCCGCTCGGCCTGACCCTGCTGCCGCTCCTGCTGCTGCACACGTCCACGCTGCGCGCCGGCCGCGCGGCAGGGGTCCGGAGCCGCCGCGCAGTGCTCGCCCTGACCGCCTCGGTCACCGCGACGTACGCCGTGCTGGTCACCGTGGTGGCCCTCCTTGCCCGCACCGACACCGTGCGGCCCCAGCCGGTCTCGGCCTTCGTGGGCGCCGCGCTGGTCGCCGGGCTGGCGTCCGGGACCGCCGCGGTCCGGGCGACCGGCCGCGCCGCGGTGCTGTGGCACCGGCTGCCCGAGCCGGCCCGGCGGCCCGTGCTCCCGGCGGCGGCCGCGTCGTTGGTGCTCGTCGCAGGCGGCGCCCTGCTCGCCGGCGGCAGCCTCGCCGTCCACCACGAGCAGGCCAGGGCCCTGACCGCGGGTCTGGACGGCGGTGCCGGCGGCACGATGCTGCTGCTGCTCGGCTGCCTCCTCTACGTCCCGACCGCGGCGGTCTGGGGGCTCGCCTTCTGCGTCGGGCCGGGCTTCGCGGTCGGCGCGGGCACGTCGGTCGGGGTCGCCGGGTCGACCCTCGGGGCCGTCCCCGCGCTGCCATTGCTGGCCGCCCTGCCGGCGGGCACCGGAAGTGCCTCGTGGTGGCTCGCGCTCGCCGTGCCGGTGGGCGCGGGCGTGGCCGCCGGGGTCGTCGCCGACCGTACGCCCGGGCGCCCGCCCGGCGACGCGGCCGCGTCGATCCCGTCGATCCCGTACGTGCGCACCCTGCTGCGGTCGACCGCCGAGACCGCGGGCCTGGTCGGGGGGCTGGTCGCCGGCGCCGTCGCCGGGCTCGCCTGGCTCTCGGCCGGCCCCGCCGGGCCGGATCGGCTGGCCACCACCGGCAGCGACTGGTGGGTGGTCGGCCCGGCTGCGGGTCTGGAGGTCGCAGCCGCCGCTGCCGTGACGCTTGCCGCCCTCGCCGGGCTGCGCCACCGGCGACGGCCGGACACCGACGCGTGAGGTCGCGCGGCTATCGTCGCCCGCGATGACCGGGACCGCGCCCACGGCCGAGCCGCGACGGGTCGTCGCCCTGGCCTCCGGCGGCGGGACGACCCTGCAGGCCCTGCTCGACGCGGCGGCCGACCCGGCCTACGGCGTCCGGGTCGTGGCGGTCGGCAGCGACCGCGAGGGCACGGGGGCGCTCGACCGGGCCCGGGCCGCCGGCGTCGCCACGTTCGTGCTGCCGGTCGGCGCCGACCGTGAGGGCTGGGACGCGCAGCTGGCGGAGGCCGTGGCCGGGCACGCGCCGGACCTCGTCGTCTCGGTGGGCTTCATGCGCCTCGTCGGCCGGCTCTTCCTGGACCGGTGGGCCGGCCGGATGGTCAACAGCCATCCGGCCCTGCTGCCGTCGTTCCCCGGCATGCACGCGGCACGCGACGCCCTCGCGTACGGCGTCAAGGTGACCGGGTGCACGCTGTTCGTCGTCGACGACGGCGTCGACACCGGGCCGATCGTCGACCAGCGGGTGGTGCCGGTCGAGGACGGCGACGACGAGGCGGCCCTGCACGACCGGATCAAGGCGGCCGAGCGCACGATGCTCGTCGACATGGTCGGCCGGATGCTCCGTGAGGGCTTCACGGTGAGAGGCAGGAAGGTGTCGATCCCTTGACCGAGCAGACAGCGCAGACCGAGCAGACCGGGCGGGACCGCTCACCGGTGCGCCGGGCCCTGGTCAGCGTCTACGACAAGACCGGGCTGGCCGAGCTCGCGACCGGGCTGCACGCGGCCGGCGTCGCGCTGGTGTCGACCGGGTCGACCGCGGCCCGCATCGCGGCGGCGGGTGTGCCGGTGACGCCCGTCGAGGCGGTCACCGGGTTCCCCGAGTGCCTGGACGGCCGGGTGAAGACGCTTCACCCCGCCGTGCACGCCGGCATCCTCGCCGACCGCCGTCTCGCCTCCCACCGCGACCAGCTGGCCGACCTCGGCGTCGAGGCCTTCGACCTGGTGGTCGTCAACCTCTACCCCTTCCGCGACACGGTGGCGTCGGGGGCCGACCCCGACGCGTGCGTCGAGCAGATCGACATCGGCGGCCCGGCGATGGTGCGCTCGGCGGCCAAGAACCACGCGTCGGTCGCCGTCGTCGTCGACCCCGCGCGCTACGTGGACGTGCTCGACGCGGTGGCCGTCGGCGGCTTCACCCTGCCGCAGCGACAGGCCCTCGCGGCGTCGGCCTTCGCCGTCACCGCGTTGTACGACACCGCCGTCGCCGAGTGGTTCCAGGCCGGGCTCGCGCCCGACCCGGAGGGCTGGCCGGCGCAGCGCGGCTCGGCACTGGTGCGCGAGGCGGTGCTCCGCTACGGCGAGAACCCGCACCAGCGGGCCGCGCTCTACCGCGACCCGTCCGCGCCGTCCGGGCTGGCCGGCGCGCGGCAGCTGCACGGCAAGGAGATGAGCTACAACAACTACGTCGACACCGACGCCGCCCTGCGGGCTGCCCACGACCACGACCGCCCCTGTGTCGCGATCGTCAAGCACACCAACCCGTGCGGCATCGCGGTCGCGGACCCCGGCGCCGACGACCCGGTGGCCGACGCGCACGCCCGGGCGCACGCGTGCGACCCGGTGTCGGCCTTCGGCGGGGTCATCGCCGTCAACCGGCCGGTCACCGTGGCGATGGCCGAGCAGGTCGCCGAGGTCTTCACCGAGGTGGTGGCCGCCCCGGCGTTCGAGCCGGGCGCCCTGGAGGTGCTCGCCCGCAAGAAGGCGGTGCGGGTGCTCGAGGTCCCCGGATACGCGACAGGAGCCCTCGAGACGAGGCCGGTGTCCGGCGGCCTGCTGGTGCAGACGGCGGACGCCGTGGCCGAGCCGGGCGACTCGCCGGCGGGCTGGACGCTGGCCGCGGGCGACCCGGCGGACGAGGCGACGCTGGCCGACCTGGCCTTCGCCTGGCGGGCCTGTCGGGCCGTGAAGTCCAACGCGATCCTGCTCGCCGCCGGCGGGGCGACGGTCGGCGTCGGCATGGGGCAGGTCAACCGGGTCGACTCGGCGCGGCTGGCGGTGTCCCGTGCCGGCGACCGCGCGTCGGGCGCGGTGGGCGCCTCCGACGCGTTCTTCCCGTTCGCCGACGGGCTGCAGGTGCTGGCCGACGCCGGGGTCCGTGCCGTCGTCCAGCCGGGTGGTTCGGTGCGCGACGAGGAGGTCGTCGCGGCCGCCGTAGCGGCAGGCCTGACCCTCTACCTGACCGGCGTGCGCCACTTCGCCCACTGATCCCGCCGTGACAGACTCGCCGCCCGTGGGAGCGACGACACTCGACGGCAAGGCCACGGCGGCCGAGATCCGCGCCGACCTCGAGCAGCGGGTCGGGCGGTTGCGCGAGCAGGGGGTGGTGCCCGGCCTCGGCACGGTGCTCGTGGGGGACGACCCGGGCAGCCGGTCCTACGTCGCCGGCAAGCACCGCGACTGCGCCGAGGTCGGCATCGCCTCCATCGAGCGCGTGCTGCCCGCCGACGCGTCCCAGGCCGACGTGGAGGCGGTCCTCGACGAGCTCAACGCCGACCCGGCCTGCACCGGCTACATCGTCCAGCTCCCGCTGCCGGCCGGACTCGACGCCGGCGCCGCGCTGACCCGGATGGACCCGGGCAAGGACGCCGACGGGCTGCACCCGGCCAACCTCGGCCGGCTGGTCCTCATGGAGGACGGCCCGCTGCCGTGCACCCCGCGTGGGATCGTGGCCCTGCTTCGCCGCTACGACGTACCGCTGGCCGGTGCCGAGGTCGTCGTCGTCGGCCGCGGGGTGACGGTGGGGCGCCCGCTCGGCCTGCTGCTGACCCGGCGCACCGAGAACGCCACGGTCACCCTCTGCCACACGGGCACCCGCGACCTGGCCGCCCACCTGCGCCGGGCCGACGTGGTGATCGCGGCGGCAGGGGTGCCCGGCCTGGTGACGGCGGACCTGGTGCGGCCCGGTGCCGCGGTGGTGGACGTCGGCATCACCCGCACCCAGGCCGGGCTGGTGGGCGATGTGGCGCCCGAGGTCCGCGACGTCGCGGGGTACGTCGCACCGATGCCCGGCGGGGTCGGCCCCATGACCCGGGCGATGCTGCTCCTCAACGTCGTCGAGAACGCGGAGCGCGCCCAGCACGCCGGAAGGCAGGCGGTCGCCCGGTGACGCTGCCCGCCTCGCCGACCGACGACCGGCCGCCGATCCGTGGCGGCTGGGTCGGCCGGCAGTGGCCGCTGCTCACCGTCCTCGGCGGCGGCGTGACCGGGCTGCTCCTGGTGGGCACCGGACACTTCCGCAGCGGCTGCCTGCTGCTCGGGACCTCCGTGCTGTTCGCGATGCTCGCCCGGCTCGTGCTGCCCGCCCGCCGGGTCGGCCTGCTGGTGGTGCGCAGCCGCGCGTTCGACGTCCTGGTGCTCGCGGTGATGGGCGTCGCGCTGGTCGTCCTGGCGATCGTGGTGCCGACACCCGGCTGACCGCCCGGCCGGCGCCAGTGGTGGGATAGCAACAGACCGCAGCCTGACCTAGGAGCGACCTGATGGCCCCCACTCCCGTCACCGTCACCGTCACCGGCGCCGCCGGGCAGATCGGCTACGCCCTGCTGTTCCGGGTGGCCTCGGGGCAGCTGCTCGGACCGGACGTGCCGGTGCGCCTGCGGCTGCTGGAGATCGCGCCCGCGCTCAAGGCCGCCGAAGGCACCGCGATGGAGCTCGACGACTGCGCGTTCCCGCTGCTCGACGGCATAGACATCACCGACGACGCGCGGGCCGCCTTCGACGGCGTCAACGTCGCGCTGCTCGTCGGGGCGCGTCCGCGCACGGCCGGGATGGAGCGGGGCGACCTGCTCGAGGCCAACGGCGGCATCTTCAAGCCGCAGGGCGAGGCGATCAACGCGGGCGCTGCCGACGACGTGCGGGTCCTGGTCGTCGGCAACCCGGCCAACACCAACGCGCTGATCGCCGCGTCGCACGCGCCGGACGTGCCCAAGGACCGCTTCACCGCGATGACCCGCCTCGACCACAACCGGGCGCTGACCCAGCTGGCCAAGAAGACCGGAACGCCGGTCGCCGACATCCGCCGGCTGACCATCTGGGGCAACCACTCGGCGACGCAGTACCCCGACATCTTCCACGCCGAGGTGGCCGGCAAGAACGCGGCAGAAGTCGTCGACGACCGCACGTGGCTGGAGAACGACTTCATCCCGACCGTCGCGAAGCGCGGCGCCGCCATCATCGACGCGCGCGGCGCGTCGTCCGCCGCGTCCGCAGCCAACGCGGCCATCGACCACGTCCACGACTGGGTCAACGGGACGCCCGAGGGCGACTGGACCAGCGCGGCGATCGTGAGCGACGGGTCGTACGACGTCCCGGCGGGCCTGATCTCGTCCTTCCCGGTGGTGTCCCGCGACGGTCGCTGGGAGATCGTGCCCGGCCTGGAGATCGACGACTTCTCGCGGGCGCGCATCGACGCGTCGGTCGCGGAGCTCGAGGAGGAGCGCGCCGCCGTGTCCTCCCTCGGCCTGGTCTGACCCGCCCGCCCCACCCGCACGAGAACCAGCCGAGGAGAGACCGTGGCGAAGACCAAGGTGGCCAACCCCGTCGTGGAGCTCGACGGCGACGAGATGACCCGCATCATCTGGGCGTTCATCAAGGACCGGCTGATCCACCCTTACCTCGACGTCGACCTCGAGTACTACGACCTCGGCATCGAGCACCGCGACGCAACCGACGACCAGGTGACGGTCGACGCGGCCAACGCCATCAAGCGGCACGGCGTCGGCGTCAAGTGCGCCACGATCACGCCGGACGAGGCGCGGGTCGAGGAGTTCGGGCTGAAGAAGATGTGGCTCTCGCCGAACGGCACGATCCGCAACATCCTCGGCGGGGTCATCTTCCGCGAGCCGATCGTCATCTCGAACATCCCGCGGCTGGTGCCCGGCTGGACCAAGCCGATCGTCATCGGCCGTCACGCGCACGGCGACCAGTACAAGGCGCAGAACTTCGTGGTGCCCGGCCCCGGCACGGTGACCATCACCTACACGCCGGACGGCGAGGGTGAGCCGATGGAGTTCGAGGTCGCCAGCTTCCCGGGCGGCGGCGTCGCCATGGGCATGTACAACTACGACGAGTCGATCCGCGACTTCGCGCGGGCGTCCATGCGCTACGGGCTCGAGCGCCGCTTCCCGGTGTACCTGTCCACGAAGAACACGATCCTCAAGGCGTACGACGGCCGGTTCAAGGACCTGTTCCAGGAGGTTTTCGACACCGAGTACAAGGCCGAGTTCGAGGCGGCGGGGCTGACCTACGAGCACCGGCTGATCGACGACATGGTGGCCGCGGCGCTGAAGTGGGAGGGCGGCTACGTCTGGGCCTGCAAGAACTACGACGGCGACGTCCAGTCGGACACCGTGGCGCAGGGCTTCGGCTCGCTGGGCCTGATGACCTCCGTGCTGATGACGCCGGACGGCAAGGTCGAGGCCGAGGCGGCTCACGGCACCGTGACCCGGCACTACCGGCAGCACCAGCAGGGCAAGCCGACGTCCACCAACCCGATCGCGTCGATCTTCGCGTGGACCCGCGGCCTCGAGCAGCGCGGGAAGATGGACGGCACCCCCGAGGTCGTCGGCTTCGCCGAGGCGCTCGAGCAGGTCTGCGTGGAGACCGTCGAGTCCGGGACCATGACCAAGGACCTCGCCCTGCTGGTCGGACCGGACCAGGCGTGGGCCACCACCGAGGAGTTCCTCGCCGCCCTCGACGCCAACCTCGGCGCCAAGCTCGCCTGACGAGCTGGCCGGTCAGCGGTCGCGGCCGGCCCCTGCCGACGGCGACACCTCGAACGTGCGGGGGGACTCCCAGCCGGCGGCGGCGAAGGCGTCGGCGACGGCGGACCGGACCGCGGTCACCCGCTCGTGCGGGACGAGCGCCACCGCCGAGCCGCCGAACCCGCCACCGGTCATCCGGGCGCCGAGGGCGCCGGCGTCGACCGCGGACGCGACGGCGGTGTCGAGCTCCGCACAGCTGACCTCGTAGTCGTCGCGCAGCGAGGCGTGCGAGCCGTCGAGGAGCGCGCCGAGCGCTGCCCAGTCGCGTGCCCGGATCGCGTCGACGGCGGCCAGCACCCGCTCGTTCTCGCGCACGACGTGGCGGGCCCGGCAGCGAAGCTCGTCGGGTAGGCCGTCCAGGCGACGGTCCAGCGCGTCGGCCGGGACGTCGCGCAGCGTCTGCACGCCGAGCTGTCGCGCTGCCTTCGCGCAGGCGGCGCGCCGGTCGGCGTACGACCCGTCGCCGAGCTCGTGGTGCACCCGCGTGTCCACCACCAGCAGCGCCAGCCCGTCACCCGACGGGTCGAGTGGGACGTGCTCGATCTCCAGGCTGCGGGTGTCGAGGAACAGGGCGTGGCCGGTCGTGCAGCCCAGGGACGCCAGCTGGTCCATGAGCCCGGTCGGTGCACCCACGAAGTCGTTCTCCGCCCGCTGGGTCAGCAGGGCGAGCTCGCGGGTGTCGAGGCCCAGCCCGAAGATGTCGTTGACCGCCAGGGCGACCCCGCACTCGAGCGCGTGCGACGAGGACAGCCCGCCGCCCAGCGGCACCCGGCCGTCCACCAGCAGGTCCATCCCGCCGACGTCGTGGCCGGACTCACGGGCCGCCCAGACGACGCCGGCCACGTAGGCGCCCCAGCCGTCCGGTGTCCCGGGCGCGAGGTCGTGGAGCGGCACCGCCAGGTCGCCGGCCGGCTGCTGGGCGGACCGCATGCGCAGCACGCCGTCGTCGCGGGGAGCGGCGGCGACCCGGGTGCGTGCCGCGATGGCGAAGGGCAGCACGAAGCCGTCGTTGTAGTCGGTGTGCTCGCCGATCAGGTTGACCCGGCCGGGCGCCGACCACAGTCCGACCGGGTCGGACCGGTAGGTGGTCCGGAAGTCGTCGACGCTCACGCCGTCCCGCCCCCACCCGCCGCCGCGCGAAGGCGGTCGGCGATGTGCTCGGGAGTCACGTCGTTGATCCACACGCCCATGCCGGACTCCGAACCGGCGAGGTACTTGAGCTTGTGCGCGGCCCGCTTCACCGAGAACAGCTCGAGGTGCAGGTGGGCCAGGTCTCGGTCGACCCGAGTGGGTGCCTGGTGCCAGGCGGCGATGTAGGGCATCGGTGCGTCGTACAGGCCGTCGAGGGTCCGGAGCAGGCTCGGGTAGGCGCCCGCGAGGTCGTCCCGCTCGGCGTCGGTCAGCGCCGGCAGGTCCGGCACCCGGCGCCGCGGGTAGAGGTGGACCTCGACCGGCCAGCGGGCCGCCGCCGGGACGAAGGCCACCCAGTGCTCGGTCTGGTGCACCACCCGGGAGCCGTCGGCCACCTCGGCGGCCAGCACGTCGGCGAACAGGTTGCGCCAGGTCCGCTCGCGGTGCCGGCGGGCCGAGCCCAGCATCCGCCGGCTGATCGGGGTCACGAAGGGATAGGCGTAGATCTGCCCGTGCGGGTGGCCGAGGGTCACGCCGATCTCCTCCCCGCGGTTCTCGAAGCAGAAGACCTGCTCGACGTGGGGGAGTGCGCCGAGCACCTGGGTGCGGTCGGCCCACGCGTCGACGAGCAGCCGCACGTGCTCGAGGGGGAGGGTGGCGACCGGTGCCTCGTGGTCGCTGGTGAAGCAGACCACCTCGCACCGGCCGAACCCTGGTCCGCGCGCCGACATGCCATCCGGGACCACGGGCGCCGGGTCGCCGGCCGCGAACGAGGGGAAGCGGTTCTCGAAGACCACGACGTCGTAGTCGTCGTCCGGCACCTCGGTCGACCGCCCGCCCCGGGAGGGGCACAGCGGGCACTCGTCGGCCGGCGGCAGATAGGTCCGGTCCTGGCGATGGGACGCGATGGCCACCCACTCGTCCAGCAGGGCGTCGTACCGCACCTCCGAGGCCGTGGTCGTGGCGCCGAGGTCGCGGCGGTCCTTCACCTGGCGGTCGCGGTGGGTGCTGTCGAGGTCGTAGTAGATGATCTCCCGTCCGTCGGCCAGCGACGTGGAGGTCCGCTTCATGCGCGGGACGGTACCCACGAGGTCGGCATCGCACCCCTGAGGGGCGGTGCCGTCTCCTGGCGGGCGGTCCGCCTCGTCTACTCTTCTCGGCATGGACGGCTGCTCTAGTCCGGCGTGCCATCCGTCCGGTGGCACGCCGTGAGCTCCACTGTCGCCAACGCCCTGCTCGTGCTGTTCTTCCTCCTGCTCGGTGCGTTCTTCGCCGGGTCGGAGATCGCGCTGGTGTCGCTGCGCGAGGGCCAGGTGCGGTCGCTGTCGCAGCGGGGCCGGCGCGGTCAGCGGGTGGCCGCGCTGCACGCGGACCCGAACCGGTTCCTGGCCGCCGTCCAGATCGGCGTCACCCTGGCCGGCTTCATGTCCGCGGCGTTCGGTGCGTCCGCCTTCGCCGACGACCTGTCACCGGTGCTGCGCGGCTGGGGGGTGCCGGGCGGGCCGGACGGCGACCCGCAGGCGCAGGACACCGCCTACTGGTCGTCGTTCGTCGTGGTCACCCTCGTCATCACCTACCTGTCGCTCGTGGTCAGCGAGCTGGCGCCGAAGCGCCTGGCCCTGCAGCGGGCCGAGGCGTTCTCGCTGTTCGCCGCCCCGACTCTGGACCGGCTGGCCAAGATGTCCCGGCCGGTGATCTGGCTGCTGTCGCGGTCGACCGACGTCCTGGTGCGGGTGTTCGGCGGCGACCCGGCGGCGTCCCGGGAGGCCATCTCGGAGGAGGAGCTGCGCGACATCGTCGCCGCCCACGAGACCCTCGGCCGCGAGGAGCGCCAGCTCATCGAGGACGTGTTCGAGGCCGGCGAGCGCCAGCTGCACGAGGTGATGGTGCCGAGGACCGAGGTGGACTTCCTCGACGCGTCCACGCCGGTCTACAAGGCGGTCCGGTTGTCGTCCAGCAACCCGCACAGCCGCTACCCGGTCGTGCGCGGCTCCCAGGACGACGTCGTGGGGTTCGTCCACGTGCGCGACCTGTTCTCCCCCGAGCTCGCGGGCAGCTCGGTGCGGGTCGGCGAGATCGCCCGCGAGGTCAAGCTGATGCCCGGCACCAAGCAGGTGCTCTCAGCCATGTCGGAGATGCGTCGCGAGGGCCACCACCTTGCGATCGTGATGGACGAGTACGGAGGGACCGACGGCATCGTCACGCTCGAGGACCTGCTGGAGGAGGTCATCGGCGAGATCCACGACGAGTACGACGTGGCCGAGGAGCCGGCCAGGTCGCTGCACGACGGCGACGTGGAGGTGGACGGGCTGCTCAACCTCGAGGACTTCGAGGACCGCACCGGGCTCGAGCTCCCCGAGGGGCCTTACGAGACCGTGGCCGGCTTCGTCATCAACGAGCTCGGCCGGCTGCCCGAGCTGGACGAGAGCGTCGTCGCGCTGGGACGGCGCTTCACCGTGACCGAGCTGGACGGCCGCCGGATCGCCCGGGTCCGGCTCACCTCGCTCCCGCCGGAGCCGGAGGCGCCGATCGGCAGCCAGGAGGAGCCGCCACGGCTGGCACAATGACGGGCATGTCCCGCCCCCGTGTCCTGTCCGGCATGCAGCCGACGGCCGACTCGCTGCACCTCGGCAACTACCTGGGTGCGCTGCGGCAGTGGGTGGCGCTGCAGGACGGCTACGACGTCTTCTACTTCGTCGCCGACCTGCACGCGATCACCGTCGAGCATGACCCGCAGCTGCTGCGCCAGCGGACCCGGGCGACGGCGGCGCAGTACCTCGCAGGCGGCGTCGACCTCGACCGCGCGACGCTCTTCGTCCAGAGCCACGTGCCCGAGCACGCCCAGCTGCAGTGGGTGCTCGGCTGCCTCACCGGCTTCGGCGAGGCCAGCCGGATGACCCAGTTCAAGGACAAGGCGCAGCGCAGCGGCGCCGACCGGGCCTCGGTCGGGCTGTTCACCTACCCGGTCCTGCAGGCCGCGGACATCCTGCTCTACCGGCCGGAGCGGGTGCCGGTGGGCGAGGACCAGCGCCAGCACCTCGAGCTGAGCCGCGACCTCGCGGGACGCTTCAACCACCGCTTCGGCGACACCTTCGTCGTGCCGGAGCCGCACATCCTGCGCGAGGTCGCCAAGATCTACGACCTCCAGCTGGCCGACAAGCAGATGAGCAAGAGCATCGGCGGCAGCGGCGTCGTGTGGATGCTCGACGACCCCAAGCTGATCGAGAAGAAGATCAAGTCCGCCGTTACCGACACCGGGCGCGAGGTCGTGTTCGACCCGGAGTCGAAGCCCGGTGTCAGCAACCTGCTCGGCATCCTGTCGGCGTTCGGCGGCGAGCCGGTCGGCGACCTCGAGGCGCGCTTCGCCGGCGCCGGCTACGGTGACCTGAAGAAGGCCGTCGTCGAGGCCGTCCTCGACGCGGTGATCCCGTTCCAGGACAAGGTGCGCGGCTACCTCGACGACCCGGCCGAGCTCGACCGGGTCCTGGCCCGGGGCGCCGACCGGGCCCGCGGTGTCGCGGCGCCCACCCTCGCCGACGTGTACGACCGGGTCGGCTTCCTCCCGGCGGCACCGCCCTCGTGACCAGCCGGACCATCGGCGTCGCGATCGCCATCCCCGAGCCCTACGGCCTGGAGCTGCAGCGGGTCCGCGAGGGCTACGGCGACGCCCTCGCCGCCTCCGTCCCGACCCACATCACGCTGCTCCCGCCCACCGAGGTCGACGCCGACGACCTCGACCGGATCGAGAAGCACCTGCGCACGATCGCCGAGTCGGAGCAGCCCTTCGAGATCCACCTGCGCGGCACCGGCACCTTCCACCCGGTCTCCCCGGTCGTCTTCGTGTCGGTCGTCATGGGCATCAGCGACTGCGAGCGGGTCGAGTCGCGGGTGCGGTCGGGCCCCCTCGCCCGCGACCTCACCTTCCCCTACCACCCGCACGTCACCATCGCCCACGACCTGCCGGGCGAGGTCCTGCGGCGGGCCTTCGACGACATGGCGCCGTACGACGTCCGGTTCCAGGTCTGGGGCTTCAGCCTCTACGAGCACGGGCCGGACCGGGTGTGGCGCCCGCAGCGCGACTTCCCGCTGGGCCGCCCGCTTCCGGGCCCGGCGCCGCGTGACGTGTAGTCGCCGCCGGGGTCGGGAAGCGTCCGCCGGGTGAGCCTCGTCCCGCGGGCCAAGGAGCGGGTCCGGGTGGTCCGGTCGCGCTCGGCCGTGGCCGACCACGCCGTCCGCGCGCTCGACCGGCAGAGCGAGGTCCTCGGTGGGCAGCTGGCAGCCGCGATCACGTACTACGGGTTCCTCTCCTTCTTCCCCCTGCTGGCTCTCGCGTTCTCCCTCGTCGGCTATGTCAGCGGCGCGTTCCCGGACGCGCAGGACCACGTCACCTCCGCGGTGCAGGACGCCTTCCCCAGCCTCATCGGGACCGGTCCCGGCCAGCTCGACATCCAGGACGTCATCGACGCCCGGGCGAGCGCGGGGATCATCGGCCTGCTGGGTCTGGCCTATGCCGGGCTCGGCTGGCTCGACTCGGTGCGAGACGCCCTGCGGCGGGTTTTCGGCACCGCCGCTGACCGGCCCGGGCTGGTGCGACGCAAGCTCGTCGACGTCGTGGTGCTGTCCATGCTCGGCGCCAGCCTGCTCGTCTCGATCGTCGTCTCCAGCCTGGCGACGGCTGCCACCACCTTCGCGCTGGCGTTCGCGTCCCTGGACGGGTCGCTCTTCGCGACCGGCGTGCTCAAGGTCGTGTCGGTGTGCCTCGCCCTCGCCGTCGACTTCGCCATCGTCGCCATCCTGCTGTCCCGGCTCTCGGGTGCTCATCCGTCGTGGCGCCGGGTGCGCTCCGGGGCGCTGCTGGGCGCGGCCGGCTTCGAGGTGCTCAAGCTGGTCGGGACCTATCTCGTCGGGCACACGGCGGAGAACCCGGTCTACGCGACGTTCGGGGTCGTGGTGGGGCTGCTGGTGTGGATGAACCTGGTCTCGCGGCTGCTGGTGGTCACCGCGTGCTGGGCCGCGACACAGCCCTACTCGCTGGAGCCGGCCAGGGCCGGGGACCCGGGCGTGGGACGCACGACCGGGCCGGCCTGGGGGACCGAGCCGGTCGCCGCGGTCGCGCCGGGTGACTACGAGGCGGTGCCGCTCGAGGCCGACGAGGTCGGGCCGCCGTCTTCGAGGAGAGGCTCGTGGCGCGGCCTGCTGGTCGGCGCCGCCGCGGGGGCCGCCGCCGCCGCGCTCGTCACCCGGCGCAGGTCCGCCCGGTCGCGCGGCTGAGGCACCGGGCCGGCCAGCGCCCGCGAGCGCGACCGGGCGCGACGGAGCCGCCGGCGCAGCAGCACCCGGCCCCGCAGCACCGCCAGCACGCCCAGCACGACGACGAGGGTCTGCAGCCACCACGGCAGCCCGTCGCCGTCGGTGCCGGCCGTCGAGGTCTCGGCGTCCTGGCCGGCGTCACCGGCCTGCGGACCCTGTGCTGTCTGGTCTCCGCTGCCGCCGCCCGACGCGGAGTCGTCGGCCAGGGCGTCGAGCGTCCCGACGGGCTCGGCATGGCCGGCCGACCGGAAGCCCCAGCTGAGCAGGGCGGCACTGTCGCGCCAGGCGTCGCCCTCGGAGTGCAGCACGGTCGCGACGAGGGTGCGCCCGTTGCGCGTCGCCGCCCCGATGAAAGTGCCGCGGGCCTTGGTGGTCCAGCCCGTCTTGAGGCCGATCGCCCCGCGGTAGTTGAGCAGCAGGCGGTCCTGCGTGTAGATCTCGTAGCTCTTGCGGCTCTTGCCGGCCCGCGGCATCTTGCCCGGGAACTGCGACTTCACGGTGGACGCGTAGGCGCGGACGTCCTCGCGGGCGAGCGCGGCGCGGGCGAGCACCGACATGTCGTACGCCGACGTGAGCTGGCCGGGCGCGTCCAGGCCGCTCGGGTTGCGGGCGGTCGTGTCCCGGGCTCCCAGGTCGCGGGCCGTGCGGTTCATCGCGGCCACGGTGGTCTGCACGCCACCGGCCGCGTTGGCCAGCGCCGTGGCGGCATCGTTACCCGACACCAGGAACAGTGCCTCGAACAGGTTGCGCACCGTGTAGGTGGCGTCCGGCACGAGACCGACCCGGCTGCCCTCGGCGTTGGCGTCCTCCCACTGGGCGGTGTAGACGTCGTCGGGAGAGACCTGGGGGAGCACGGTCAGGACCGTGAGCACCTTCATGATGCTGGCCGGCCGGTAACGCCCGTGCGGGTCCTTGGCCGCGAGGACCTCGCCGGTGCCGAGGTCGGCGACCACCCAGGCGTCACCCGACACCTTGGGCAGTGGGTCGGCGCCCGCCGCGTCGACCACCACGCCGCTGGTCGCGAGGCGCTCACCGCCCACGGTGCCGTCGGTCCGGTCGCCGGTCGCGGAGGCCGCGCCCGCGGGCCCGACGACGAGGGCCAGGGCCAGGAGGGCGGTCGCGGTTCTCATCATGGGCAGGCTAACGGGCGGAACGTCCCGGATGGCTAGCATCGGCGCCATGTCGCGCGAGTCGGAGTCCGGACTGCCGATCGAGCCGGTCTACGGCCCCGACGCGCTGGCCGACTTCGACCCGGCGGAGCGTCTCGGTGAGCCCGGCAGCTACCCGTACACCCGCGGGGTCTACCCGAACATGTACACCGGTCGCCCGTGGACGATGCGCCAGTACGCCGGGTTCGGCACCGCCAAGGAGTCCAACGAGCGCTACCACCGGCTGGTGGAGGCCGGCACCGGTGGCCTGTCCGTCGCGTTCGACCTGCCGACCCAGATGGGGTACGACTCCGACGACCCGGTCGCGCACGGCGAGGTGGGCAAGGTCGGAGTCGCCATCGACTCGGTCGACGACATGCGGGTGCTCTTCGACGGCATCCCCCTCGGCGAGGTGTCGACGTCGATGACGATCAACGCGCCGGCCGCGCTGCTGCTGCTGCTCTACCAGCTGGTCGCGGAGGAGCAGGGCGTCGACCCGGCCCGGCTCACCGGCACCATCCAGAACGACGTGCTGAAGGAGTACATCGCCCGCGGTACCTACATCTACCCGCCTCGGCACTCGCTGCGGCTGATCAGCGACATCTTCGCCTACTGCCGCAAGGAGATCCCGCGCTGGAACACCATCTCCATCTCCGGCTACCACATGGCCGAGGCGGGAGCCACGCCCGCGCAGGAGGTCGCGTTCACGCTGGCCGACGCCAAGGCGTACGTCCAGGCGGCGATCGACGCGGGGCTGGCCATCGACGACTTCGCGCCCCGGCTGTCCTTCTTCTTCGTCGCGCGGACGACGCTGCTCGAGGAGGTGGCGAAGTTCCGGGCCGCGCGGCGGATCTGGGCCCAGGTGATGCGCGACGAGTTCGGCGCGCAGGACCCGAAGTCGCTGATGCTGCGCTTCCACACCCAGACCGCCGGCGTGCAGCTCACCGCGCAGCAGCCCGAGGTCAATCTGGTGCGGGTGACCGTGCAGGCCCTCGCGGCCGTGCTGGGCGGCACCCAGTCGCTGCACACCAACTCCTACGACGAGGCGATCGCGCTGCCCACGGAGAAGGCGGCCCGGCTGGCCCTGCGCACCCAGCAGGTGATCGCCTTCGAGAGCGACCTGACGGCGACGGTCGACCCCTTCGCCGGCTCCTACGCGGTCGAGTCGATGACCGACGAGCTGGAGGCCGCCATCCGGGGCCTGATGGACAACATCGAGGAGCTGGGCGGGGCGGTGGCCGCCATCGAGGCGGGCTACCAGAAGCGTGAGATCGAGCAGTCGGCCTACGACGTGGCCACCTCGGTGGAAGACGGCTCCCGCACGGTCGTCGGGGTGAACCGCTTCCAGCGTCCGGCCGACGAGGTGTACGAGCCGCTCCGGACCGACCCGACGATCGAGGCCCAGCAGGTCGAGCGGCTGGCCGCCCTGCGCGCCGATCGCGACTCCGCCGAGGTCGAGCGGCACCTCGACGCCCTCCGTGCCGCGGCCGAGGGCGACGCCAACGTGATGTACCCGATGCACGACGCCCTGCGCGCCAGGGCGACCGTGGGTGAGGTCTGCAACGTCCTGCGCGCGGTGTGGGGTACCTACCAGCCCGCTGACGCCTTCTAGGGATGGGCACGGGGCAACCCGGGCCGCGCAGGTAAGGTTCGCGCGGTGACCGCTCGTCGCGACGACCCCGACGGTCGGCTCGAGGGACTCGACCTCGACCGGCGGGTCGCGACGTACGCCCAGGACCTGGTCGCCCTGCGCCGTGACCTGCACGCCCACCCCGAGCTGTCCTGGGCCGAGGTGCGCACCACCAGGGTGGTCCGGGAGCGCCTGCTCGCGGCCGGCCTGGGCCCGGTGGGGCTGCCCGGTGGGACCGGCCTGACCTGTGACATCGGGTCCGGCGACGGCGCCGTGGCCCTGCGGGCCGACCTCGACGCGCTGCCCATCGTCGACGGAAAGTCGGCCGACTACGCCTCGACCGTCCCCGGTGTCTGCCACGCCTGCGGTCACGACGTGCACACGGCGGCGGTGCTGGGCGCGGGGCTGGTGCTGCGTGACCTGCAGGCCGACGGGCTGCTCCCGGGCCGGGTGCGTCTGGTGTTCCAGCCGGCCGAGGAGTCCTCGCGCAGCGGGGCGCTGGCCGTCCTCGACGCCGGCGCGGTCGAGGACGTGTCGCGGATCTTCGCGCTGCACTGCGACCCGCGGGCGACGGTGGGCCAGGTGGGGCTGCGGGCCGGCGCGATCACCGGTTCCGCCGACCACCTGCTCGTCCGGGTCTCCGGGCCCGGTGGCCACACCGCCCGGCCGCACCTGACGGCGGACCTGGTCTACGCCATGGGCCAGCTGGTGACCGGCATGCCCGGCGCCCTGTCCCGGCGGGTCGACCCCCGGGCGTCGCTGAGCGTCGTCTGGGGTCGGATCGCCGCCGGGCGGGTGGCCAACGCCATCCCGCAGGCCGGGGAGCTCGAGGGCACCGTCCGCTGTCTCGACAGCTCGGCCTGGGAGGACGCACCCGCCCTGGTGGAGGAGCTCGTGCACGGGATCCTGGCGCCGTACGGCGTGGAGGCGACCGTGACCTACACCCGCAACGTGCCTCCGGTGGACAACGAGGTGTCGAGCGTGGAGCTCCTGGCCCGCGCAGTCCGGGCCACGGAGGGCAGCGACTGCCTGGTCGGCACCGAGCAGAGCCTCGGCGGCGAGGACTTCGCGTGGTACCTCGGCAAGGTCCCGGGGGCGCTCGCCCGGTTGGGGGTGGCGCCGCCCGGGCAGCCCCTCGAGCAGCGGCTCGACCTCCACCAGGGTCTCTTCGACGCCGACGAGCGGGCCATCGCGGTTGGTGCACGGGTACTGGTCGCCGCGGCGATTCTCTCCTTTTCATAACGGCGGAGCGCGCTCTGGTCGGGACCACCCGCCAGGGTCGCTAGAGTGCCACCGGTCGACCGGGAAGGTCGGCCCCGGCGCCCGGACCGTGGCGCCCGGCCCATGGAAGGAGACACCCCGTGCGACGGGTGACCACACTGGCGGCGGCTGTCCTGGCCGGCGCCCTCGTCCTGACCTCCTGCGGAGGCGACAGCGGCGACGACGAAGCCGACACCACGCCGAAGGGCGACGACACGAGCAGCAGCGCTCCCGCCAGCGACGTCAAGGTCGGGCTGGCCTACGACATCGGTGGCCGCGGCGACCAGTCGTTCAACGACGCCGCCGCCGCCGGCCTGGACAAGGCCGCCGACGAGTTCGGCATCGAGACCAACGAGGCCGAGGCCGCCAACGGCGAGCCCGAGTCGGCCAAGGAGGAGCGGCTCCGTGCGCTCGCCGGCGCCGGCTTCAACCCGGTCATCGCGGTCGGCTTCGCCTACTCCGGCGCCGTGAAGAAGGTCGCGGGCGAGCTGCCCGACACCCAGTTCGCCATCATCGACGACGCGGCGGCCACCGGCGACAACATCGCCAACCTCCTCTTCGCCGAGGAGCAGGGCTCGTTCCTGGTCGGAGCCGCGGCCGCGCTGAAGTCGGAGAGCGGCAACATCGGCTTCGTCGGCGGCGTCGACGTGCCCCTGATCCACAAGTTCGAGGCGGGCTACGAGGCCGGCGCGAAGGAGGTCAACCCGGACATCGAGGTCCAGGTGAAGTACCTGACCCAGCCGCCGGACTTCTCCGGCTTCGGTGACCCGGCCAAGGGCAAGACCGCCGCGGCCGGCATGTACGACAAGGGCGCCGACGTGGTCTACCAGGCCGCAGGCGGTTCCGGTGGCGGCGTGTTCGAGGCCGCCCAGGACGCCGGCGCCTACGCCATCGGCGTCGACTCCGACCAGTACAGCACCGCCGACCCGAAGGTGCGCGACGTGATCATCACGTCGATGCTCAAGAAGGTCGACGTCGCCGTCTACGACTTCATCTCCAGCGTGGTGGAGGGCAACTTCACGGCCGGCCCGGTCACCTACGACCTGGAGAAGGACGGCGTGGGCTACTCCACCAGCGGTGGTCAGATCGACGACATCACCAGCAAGCTGGACGACTACAAGCAGCAGATCATCGACGGCAGCATCACGGTCCCGACCAAGTAGCAGCCAGCAGTCCGAAGGCGAGGACGCCAGTCAGTCCACGACCGGGTCCGAGGGAGCGGTAGCGTTCCCCCGGGCCCGGTCGCGTCTTCGCGCCCGGTGCCCGCCGACCTGCCCCTGACGCCGTCCGAGGAAGGTGCCGTCATCGCCACGTCGAGTGCCTCACCGCCCGTCCAGGCGCCGACCGACACCGCGGTCGAGCTGCATGGGATCACCAAGCGCTTCCCCGGGGTCGTCGCCAACGACGACATCAACATCGTCGTCCGGCGCGGTCACGTGCACGCGATCGTGGGCGAGAACGGCGCCGGCAAGTCCACGCTGATGAAGATCCTCTACGGCATGCAACGTCCGGACGACGGCACGATCTCCGTCGACGGCCGCGAGGTCAACTTCCACTCGCCCAGCGACGCGATCGACGCCGGCGTCGGCATGGTGCACCAGCACTTCATGCTGGCCGACAACCTCACGGTCCTCGAGAACGTCGTGCTCGGCAGCGAGCCGACCCGGGCCGGCTGGATCGACTTCGGCACGGCCAAGTCGCGCATCAGCGAGATCGCCGAGACCTACGGGCTCGAGGTCGCCCCCGACACCCTGGTCGAGGACCTCGGGGTCGGCGAGCGGCAGCGGGTGGAGATCCTCAAGGTCCTCTACCGCGGCGCCCGGATCCTCATCCTCGACGAGCCCACCGCCGTCCTGGTGCCGCAGGAGGTCGACGAGCTGTTCGACAACCTGCGCGAGCTGAAGGAGGAGGGGCTCACCATCCTGTTCATCTCGCACAAGCTCGACGAGGTGCTGCAGGTGGCCGACGAGATCACCGTGATCCGCCGCGGCACCACGGTCGACACCGTCGACCCCTCCTCGGTGACCGCCCGTGAGCTGGCCGAGCTGATGGTGGGCAGCGAGCTGCCGACGCCGGAGACCCGCGAGTCCACCGTCACCGACGTCCCGGTGCTCGAGGTCGAGGGGCTGAGCATCCGTCCCGCCCAGAGCCGCCCGGTGCTCGAGGACATCTCCTTCACGATCCACCGCGGAGAGGTCCTGGGCATCGCCGGGGTCGAGGGCAACGGCCAGGCCGAGCTGGTCGAGGCCATCATGGGCATGCGTCCGGTGACCGAGGGGCGCATCGAGCTCGGCGACACCGACATGTCGAGCTGGTCGACCCGGTCCCGGCGCGAGGCCGGCATCGGCTACATCCCCGAGGACCGCCAGCGGCACGGGATGCTGCTCGACGCGCCCCTGTGGGAGAACCGCATGCTCGGGCACCAGACCGAGAAGCCCAACGTCAACGGTGTCTGGATCGACCGCGCCAACGCGCGCAAGGACACCGAGCGGATCATCCGCGAGTACGACGTCCGCACCCCCGGCGTGGACGTGCTCGCCGCGTCGCTGTCGGGCGGCAACCAGCAGAAGCTGATCGTCGGGCGGGAGATGAGCGGGGAGCCGAAGGTTCTCATCGCGGCGCACCCGACGCGCGGGGTGGACGTCGGCGCGCAGGCGGCGATCTGGGAGCACATCCGCGCCGCACGCCGGGCCGGCCTGGCCGTCCTGCTGATCTCGGCGGACCTGGACGAGCTGATCGGCCTGTCGGACTCGCTGAAGGTGATCCTGCGCGGCCGGTTCGTCGCGGACGTCGACCCGGGCGCGGTCACGCCCCAGGAGCTCGGCTCGGCCATGACCGGCGCGGGAGAGGCGTCATGAGCACCGCGACCGCACGGTTCGGCCGCGTGGACGTCCGCCGGCTCGCGGTCAGCATCGCGGCCCCGGCGCTCGCCATCCTGTTCTCGCTGATCGTCACCGGGCTGGTGCTGGTCTCGAGCGGCGACCCGGTGTGGTCGACGCTCGAGCAGGTCTGGGAGTACGCCAAGACCCCGCGGGTCATCGCCCTCTCGGTCAACCAGGGCGTGACCTACTACCTGTCCGCGCTCGCCGTCGCCATCGGCTTCCGGATGAACCTGTTCAACATCGGCGTCGACGGGCAGTACCGCCTCGCCGCCTTCTCCGCCGCGGTCGTGGGCGGGTCGTTCTCCCTGCCGAAGCCGCTGCACATCACGATCATCGTGCTGGTCGCCATGCTGGTCGGCGCGATGTGGGCCGGCATCGCCGCCGCCCTGAAGGTGACCCGCGGCGTCAGCGAGGTCATCTCGACCATCATGCTCAACGCGATCGCCACCTCGCTGATCGCGTTCATGCTCGGCAAGGTCGCCGTCGACGTCGCCGGCAGCAACAACATCGGCACCGACCCGATCGACGAGACCGGCGCGTTCCCCGGCATCCCGCTGATCCCGGACAGCGAGCTCGACGTCTACGGCTTCATCCTGGTCGCCATCGCAGCCGGCATCGCCTACTCCGTCGTCCTCGGCCGGACCCGCTTCGGCTACGACCTGCGGGCGACCGGCCGGTCCGAGCCGGCAGCGGTCGCCAGCGGCGTCAGCGTCAAGCGCATGGTGCTCATCTCGATGCTGCTGTCGGGAGCCGTCGCCGGCCTGGTCGGCATGCCGCAGCTGCTCGGCGGCGACTCGAGGACGTACAGCCTGGACTTCCCGGCCGGCCTCGGGTTCACCGGCATCGCGATCGCGCTGCTCGGCCGCAACAACGCGGTCGGCATGGCCTTCAGCGCTCTGCTGTTCTCGTTCCTCGACGCCTCGTCGATCATCCTCGACATCAACGACATCTCCAAGGAGATCGTCCTGATCATGCAGGGCACGATCGTGCTGTCGGTCGTCATCGCCTACGAGCTGGTGCGTCGCTACTCCATCGTCGCGGAGCAGCGCCGGGTCAGCCGCGAGCTGGCCGCCCAACGTGACGTCGACGCCGAGGGGGTGCCGGCATGACCGCCACCGCCCAGGCCGTGGCCGGCGCGCCCGGCGCCCCGCCGGCGCCGAAGCGCCGGCTCGCCCGACCGGGCTGGCCGACCGTCCTCCTCGCTTTCGCCGGGTTCATCGTCGTCCTGTCGGTCATCGCCGCCATCACCGGCGCCGACCAGCTGACGTCGAGCGGCACCGTCGGTGCAGCCGTGGCGCTCGCGGTGCCGATCGGCATGGCCGGGCTCGGTGGGCTCTGGTCGGAGCGCGCCGGCGTCGTCAACATCGGCCTCGAGGGCATGCTGATCCTCGGCACCTGGGGCGGCGGTTGGGCCGGCTACCACTGGGGCCCATGGGTCGGCGTCCTCGTCGGCGCCCTGATGGGCGCGGCCGGCGGCCTGCTGCACGCCATCGCCACCGTGACCTTCGGCGTCGACCACATCGTCTCCGGTGTCGCCATCAACATCCTGGGCCTCGGCGTCACGCAATATCTCTCCGTCATCGCCTTCGAGGGCACCCCCGGCGGCGGCGAGTCCCAGTCGCCGCCGATCGGCGACATCTCCGAGGTGTCGATCCCCGGGATCGGCGACCCGCTGGACGAGCTGCAGGACAAGGGCTGGTTCCTCGTCTCCGACGTCGCGGGCATCGTGCGCGGCCTGACCGTGGGCATCTCGCTGCTCACCCTGGTGGCGATCCTGCTCGTCGTCGGCACCTACTACGTGCTCTGGCGCACGGCGTTCGGGCTGCGCCTGCGGTCCTGCGGCGAGAGCCCGGTCGCCGCCGAGTCGCTGGGCGTCAACGTCTACCTGATGAAGTACGCCGCGGTGCTCGTCTCCGGCGGCCTGGCCGGCTTCGGCGGCGCCTACCTCGCGCTCGTCCTCGGCAACGGCTACCGCGAGGGCCAGACCGGCGGGCGCGGCTTCATCGGCCTGGCAGCCATGATCTTCGGCAACTGGCGTCCGGGCGGGCTCGCGGCCGGTGCCGGGCTCTTCGGCTACACCGACGCGCTGCAGCTGCGCAGCAGCGAGGCGGTGCACGCGCTGCTGCTGCTCGTCGGCGTCCTGCTCGTGGTCGTGAGCATCTGGCTCGCCGTGCGGCGGCGGGTGGTCGGCGCGGCCGTCACGTTCGTCGCGGGGGTGGTGTTCCTGGTCTGGTACGCCGCCACCGACACCCTGCCCGAGCAGATCACCAACATGACGCCGTACGTCACGACGTTGCTCGTCCTCGCCTTCGCCTCGCAACGACTACGCATGCCCGCCGCGGACGGGTTGCCCTACCGGCGAGGCCAAGGTGGCTGACCCGCCGGACGTCGACTGGGCTGCCCTGCGCAAGGCCGCGACCGACGTGATGGCCCGGGCCTACGCGCCGTACTCGCACTTCAAGGTCGGTGCGGCCGGACTGGTCGACGACGGCCGGGTCGTCGTGGGCTGCAACGTCGAGAACGCCGCCTACGGGGTGGGCCTGTGCGCCGAGTGCGGCCTGGTGTCCGCCCTGCACTCGACCGGCGGCGGCCGGCTGGTCGCGGTCGCGTGCGTCGACCAGCACGGCGAGGCGCTGATGCCCTGCGGTCGCTGCCGCCAGATCCTCTGGGAGAACGGCGGCCCCGGCATGCTGCTCGAGACCGTGCGCGGCGTGCGCCCGATGAGCGAGGTGCTGCCCGACGCGTTCGGGTCGGACGACCTGGTGGAGCGTGCAGAGTGAGCCAGTCCGCGGTCGACGTGATCCGGGCCAAGCGGGACCGGCAGGCCCTCACCGACGAGCAGATCGACTGGGTGCTGTCGGCCTACACCCGCGGCGACGTCGCCGACGAGCAGATGTCGGCCCTGGCGATGGCGATCCTGCTCAACGGCATGGACCGGCGCGAGATCTCGCGGTGGACCGACGCGATGATCTCCTCGGGCATCCGGATGTCGTTCCCGCCGGAGTCGGTGGGCGGCCGGCCGACGACCGACAAGCACTCCACCGGCGGGGTGGGCGACAAGATCACGCTGCCGTTGGCGCCGCTGGTCGCCGCCTGCGGGGCGGCCGTGCCGCAGCTGAGCGGCCGTGGCCTGGGTCACACCGGCGGCACGCTGGACAAGCTCGAGTCGATCCCCGGCTGGCGGGCGACGCTGTCGCGTGCGGAGATGCTCGCCCAGCTGGCCGACGTCGGGGCGGTGGTGTGCGCCGCCGGCGACGACCTGGCGCCGGCCGACAAGAAGCTCTACGCGCTGCGCGACGTCACCGGCACCGTCGAGGCGATCCCGCTGATCGCGAGCTCGATCATGAGCAAGAAGATCGCCGAGGGCACCGGTGCGCTGGTGCTCGACGTGAAGGTCGGCTCCGGCGCCTTCATGAAGGACCTCGAGTCCGCGCGCGAGCTGGCCCGGACGATGGTCGCTCTCGGCAGCGACCACGACGTGCGCACCGTCGCGCTGCTCACCGACATGACGACCCCCCTCGGGCTGACCGCCGGCAATGCGCTGGAGGTGCGCGAGTCGGTCGAGGTGCTGGCCGGCGGCGGGCCCCCCGACGTCGTCGAGCTCACCGTCCTGCTGGCCCGCGAGATGCTCGCCGGGGCCGGCATCACCGACGTCGACCCGGCCGACCGGCTGCGCGACGGCTCGGCGATGGACTCGTGGCGTCGGATGGTCGCGGCCCAGGGCGGTGACCCGGACGCGACCCTGCCGACGGCCCGGGAGACCCAGGTGGTGCCGGCCCCGGCCGACGGCGTGCTCGCCGGGCTGGACGCCTACGCCGTCGGGGTGGCCGCCTGGCGCCTCGGCGCCGGCCGGGCCCGCAAGGAGGACCCGGTGCAGGCCGGGGCCGGTGTGGAGATGCACGCCAAGCCCGGCGCCGCGGTCCGCGGCGGGGAGCCGCTCTTCACGCTGCACAGCGACGACACCGCCCGGTTCGCCGGCGCCCAGGAAGCGCTCGCCGAGGCCGTCGTCATCGTCCCGGAGGGCGACCGCCCCGACCTGCCGGGTCTGGTCCTCGACCGGATCGCCGAGTGACCCCGCGGCTGGTCGGGGAGCCGACCCGGATCCCGGTGCCCGGCGGGAAGGTCATCCACGAGTACGTCGGCAAAATCACGACCGGCACCGCCGCGGTGTCGGTCGCGCACATGCGGGCCCCGGCCGGGTGGGACGAGCCGGCCCAGGTGCCCGAGTTCGACGAGGTCACCCTGGTGCTGGCCGGCTCCGTCGTCGTCGAGCACGACGAGGGCAGGCTCACCGTGCCGGCCGGCCAGGCGGTCATCACCCGGGCGGGCGAGCGGGTGCGCTACAGCGTGGGTCCGGAGGGGGCGGAGTACGTCGCGGTCTGCCTGCCGGCCTTCGACCCGGCGCTCGCCCACCGCGAGGAGTGAGCCGTCCGGTCAGCGGCGGCGGAACGGGTCGTGCTCGGGCGGCGGGTTGAGCTCGGCCCGGGGGCAGGTGGCGATCGTCAGGCCGGCCCAGATCAGCGCGTCGTCGCAGAGGCTCTCGACGGTCCAGCCCTGGTCGAGGCCGTGCTCGGTCACGGTCACCTTGTAGATCGTGATCTCGTGCCGGTGGGGGCTGTCGTACATGACGGCGATCGAGCCGAGCAGCTGCGCCTCGCCCCGGGTGCCGCCCACGCCGTCCCACGGGGCGTCGTAGCGCTGCCAGAGCGAGGAGCTGGCGTTCCAGACCCCGCCTGCGGACACGTCGAGGCGCCGCAGCTGCTGGAGCACCTGCGCTGCGGCGCGCTCGTCCAGGATGGCCGCGGGCCGGATGATCCGGACGTCCTCGCGTGCACCCACCGTCATGCCTCTTTCATCGTGCCTCGGGACCCCGAAGTTGAGAGTCTTGCAGACGGTAACCTCCGGCCGTGACCAACTCTTTGACCAACGCGTCCTCCGGGCCGGGCGAGTCCGACCTGCGGCGGGCGCCGAAGGTCCTCCTGCACGATCACCTGGACGGCGGATTGCGCCCGGCCAGCGTGGTCGAGCTGGCGCTGGAGAACGGTTACACCGCGCTGCCGACGACCGACGTCGCGGAGCTCGGCCGGTGGTTCGTCGAGGCGGCGAGCTCGGGGTCGCTCGAGGACTACCTGGAGACATTCGCCCACACCGTCGGTGTCATGCAGACCGCCGATGCGCTGCAGCGGGTCGCTGCCGAGTGCGCGGAGGACCTGGCGGCCGACGGTGTGGTCTACGCCGAGGTGCGTTACGCCCCGGAGCTGCACGTCACCGGGGGCCTGGCCCTCGAAGAGGTGGTCCGCGCCGTGAACGAGGGCTTCCGCGAGGGCGAGCGCCGGGCGGCTGCGGCCGGCCACCGGATCCGGGTCGGCGCCCTGCTGACCGCGATGCGGCACGCCGCCCGGTCGATGGAGATCGCCGAGCTGGCCGTCGAGCACCGCGACGGCGGCGTGGCCGGCTTCGACATCGCCGGTGCCGAGGCCGGCTACCCGCCGACCCGCCACCTCGACGCGTTCGAGTACCTCCAGCGCGAGAACGCGCACTTCACGATCCACGCCGGTGAGGGCTTCGGGCTGCCGTCGATCTGGCAGGCGATCCAGTGGTGCGGCGCCGACCGGCTCGGCCACGGAGTGCGCATCATCGACGACATCGAGGCGGTCGACGGAGTCCGCACCGACCCCGCGCAGGTCCGGCTGGGTCGCCTGGCGGCGTACGTCCGCGACAAGCGCATCCCGCTCGAGATGTGCCCCACGTCCAACGTGATGACCGGGGCGGCCAAGTCGATCGCCGAGCACCCGATCGGGCTGTTGCGCCGGCTCTACTTCCGGGTGACCATCAACACCGACAACCGGCTGATGAGCGGCACCTCGATGACCAAGGAGTTCGCGCAGCTCGCCGAGGCGTTCGGCTACGGCTGGGGCGACTTCCAGTGGTTCACCGTCAACGCGATGAAGTCGGCCTTCGTCCCCTTCGACGAGCGGCTGGCGCTCATCAACGAGGTCATCAAGCCGGGCTACGCCGCGCTGACCACCGAGTAGACCGGGGCCGCCGGCGAGGCGCCCAGCACGTTGCTGGTGCCGCAGCGGGTGCACCGGTAGACGAGGTCGATGCCGTGATCGGTGTTGGCCAGCAGCTCGATGGAGCGCGGGCCGCGCAGCTCGCGCAGGCCGCAGGAGTGGCAGTCGGTGAGGAACATGTTTCCATCGTCGGCCTTCGTGGTCGATCAGTCCAACCAGTCTTCCTGGCATACTCGATAAGCATGACTGATCTTCTGTTGCCGGACCCGCGGCATCTCGCGGCACTCGTGGCGGTCGTCGGCACGGGCACCTTCGGGGCTGCGGCGGACGAGCTCGGCTACACCCAGTCCGCGGTGAGCCAGCAGATCGCTTCCCTGGAGCGGGTCGCCGGCGCCTCGCTGCTGGTACGTCCGGGCGGGCCGCGCCGGGTGTCGCTGACGCCCGCGGGCGAGGCGCTCGTGGTGCACGCCAGGGCCGTCCTGGCGCGCCTGCAGGCCGCCCGCGCCGACCTCGACGCGATCTCGGCCGGCGACCGCGGCACGCTGCGCGTCGGCACGATGCAGAGCGTCGGGACCAAGGTGCTGCCCTGGCTGCTGAAGCGCTTCCGGGCGGCCCGCCCCGGGGTGACGCTGTCGCCGCACGAGACCTTCGACCACGCCGAGCTGGTCGACGCCGTCGAGTCGGGCCGGTTCGACCTGTCGTTCGCCCCGCTGCCGGTGCGCGACGGGCCGTTCGCGGTCCGGCGGGTGCTCGACGACCCGTTCGTGCTGGTGGCACCGGCCGGCGCCGACGTGGCAGGCGCGCGCTCGGTGAGCCTGCGCCAGGCTGCCCGGCTGCCGCTGATCGGGTTCCTCGACGAGGAGCTCGACCAGGAGCTGCTGCGGCAGCTGCGGCGCACCGGCACCGATCCGTCGATCGTGTTCCGCTCCAACGACAACCCGACGATCCAGGGCTTCGTCGCGGCCGGCCTCGGCTACGCGCTGATGCCGCGGCTGACCGTCGACGAGGACGACCCCGAGGTCTCGGTCGTGCCGGTGGTCACCGGGCTGCCCCCGCGCAGCCTCGGCCTCGTCTCGCACGCGGACCGCCAGCTCCCGCCGTACGTCGCGCAGTTCGCCGACCTTGCTGCCGACGTGTGCGCCGAGCTGAGCTCGCAGTGGGGATGAGCCGCCGAGGGGGGTACGTCACACAGGGCGGCAACGCTCACGATGGGTCGTTCCTGCTACGCCGGGATCAGCGTCAACTTCTTCGTCGCCGCCGCGATCCTCCTGCTGTTCGGGCTCTCCGCCCAGAACAACGGCGGTAGGCACGGTCCCCTGCAGCT
>DATHAP010000019.1 GCA_035489715.1 Actinomycetes bacterium | reverse complement strand
GACGCACTCGTCGACCGGGCGGAACGCCTGGCTGAGTCCGACCCCGGCCAGGCGAACCGCCTGTGGCGCCGTGTCTTCCGCTCGGTCACAGACCGCGCCATCATCGTGCCCACGCACAACTACACCCAGTCGATGGTCGTGTCCGAACGGATCGGCAACTTCCAGGCGGGAACAGTGCTCGGCCCGCTCTTGGACCAGATGTGGGTCCGTTAGGTCGGGTACGGATCAGTGCTCAGCCGGGCGTGCAGGTGGTCGTCCAGCCGGGTCCCGTCCGGCTCGCGCCAGGCGCCACGCATGATGCCCTCGAGGACGTAGCCCGCCTTCTCCGCGACCCGGCACGATGCCTCGTTGCCGACCGTGTGCGGCAGCGAGATCCGCTCGACGCCGAGGCCGCCGAACGCCCATCCGGTGACGGCCAGCAGGGCGGCCGTCGCGACACCGCAGCCCCGCGCCCAGGGCGCGGTGCGGTAGCCGACCCACGCGCTCCGGCTCTCCTGGAGGTCGATCTGCCAAAGCGAGATGGTGCCGGCCAGTCGGCCGGTGGTCGCGTCGAGGACCGAGAACGTCGCGTGGGTGCCGTCGGACCAGTCGGCCCCGCTCTCGCACCACGCGCGGGCGGTCGCCAGGTCGACGACCTTCGGTGCGTCGTTCCACCGCCGGGTGAGCGGGTCGTGGAGCATCGCCAGCGCGTCCTCGGCCTCCCGCGGGTGCGGTGGCCGGAGCTGCCACGCGCCGGCCGAGATCTCGACGTGCTCGATGGCCGGCTTGCTCATCGCCCGACCAGCCGTACGTGCTCGTGCTCGTCGACGAACGTCCCCTGCAGCAGGAACGACTCGCGCTGCACCGACTCGAGGGCGAAGCCCGACTTCTCCGCCACCCGGCAGGAGGCGTCGTTCCCGATCGCGTGCTGCAGCCGCAGGCGGTGCAGCCCCAGGCCGTCCTCGCCGAGGCCGTAGCCGGCGGCGACGCGCAGCGCGGCGGTGGCGATCCCGCGGCCGCGGTGCTCCGGCAGGACCCAGTAGGCGACGCTCGCGTGCATGTCGTAGCGGTTGACGCTCCGGATCCCGGTCGCGCCGGCCACCGCACCGTCGACCTCCACGGCCCAGGAGACGGTGCTGCCCTCGTCGGCCCGGCGGCGCAGCCGTTGCAGGAACCGCAGGGCGTCGACCTCCGTCGTGGCCGTGCTGCCGCCGCCCCACCGGACGACGTCGCGGTCGGCGAGGCCGCGGGCGAGCGCGGGCACGTCGTCCTCGCGCCACGGACGCAGCTGTACGTCGTCGTCGGCCAGGACGGGCACCACCAGCCGGCCGGGCGGCGCCTCCGCCGGTGGTGGCGGGTCGGTCGCCAGCCGGGCGTGCCGGTGCATGTCGTGCGGCGGGCCGCCGTCGTCGTGGTCGAGCGACGAGCGCTCGGTGCCCTCGTAGGAGAACCCGCTGCGGGTTGCGACCGAGCATGACGTGAGGTTGTCCACCGCATGCACCAGCTCGATCCGGTGCACGCGCAGCTCTTGGGTGGCATACCTCACTGCGGCGCCGACAGCGGCCACCGCGACTCCGCGCCGTCGGTGTCCGGGGTGCACGCCGTAGCCGATCACCGCGGTGACCGGTCCGTCGTGGAAGCGGAACAGACCGGTACGTCCCACCAGCTGACCGGTCGCTGCATCGCGGACCGCCCAGTCGAGTCGCTCTGGCCCGGTCCGGACGGCCATCCACGCTCGAGCGTCGTCGAGGGTCCGTACGTGGCGCAGGGACTCCGACCAGCGCCTCGAGGCCGGGTCGTCCGCCATCTCGAGCACCGCCGGCAGGTCGCTCTCGAGCCACGCGGAGAGAACCACCCCGTCCCCGCGGACCTCGGGCGAGGGGTTCGGCGGAGGGACCCCGCTCACCGCAGCTCCCCCGGCAGCAGGCCGGCCACCCAGCCGTCGCGGCGCACCCCGCGGTGCAGCAGCCCGGACCGGGCCGTGCCCTCCAGCCGGAAGCCGAGCTTCTCGGCGACCCGCAGCGACGCGTCGTTGCCGACGATCGCCGTCCACTCGATGCGCTCCAGGCCGAGCACCTCGAAGCCGAAGCGGACCACCAGCCGGGCGGCGGCGGTCATCACCCCCTGCCCGCGGGCGTCCGGCGCGGTCCAGTAGCCGATCTCGCGCATCGAGGCGTCGCGGGCGTGCAGGCCGACCATGCCGAGCAGCCGGTCCGCGGTCGCGTCGACGACGGCCCAGGTCATCTCGCCGTCCTCGGCCTGCCAGCGGGCCGGTCGCTCGGCGACGAACGTCCGGGCGTGCTCCTCGGTGTAGGGGACCGGCACCGGCACGAACCGGGCGAGGGTCTCGTCCTGGCAGGCGGCCGTGATCGCCGGCACGTCCCGCGGCTCGGGGAGCCGCAGGAGCAGGTTGCCGTCGGTCAGGGTCACGGGGCCCGGGAAGCTCACCTGCCCCATCCAACCGGGCACGAGGGAGCCGGTCGAGCCGTTAGCGGCGTACGAGCGCCTACGATGCTTGGTGCCGGCCGCTGCCGGCCGCACCCGGCCTGCGCGCCGGCCGTGCCGTCCGCCATACCGAGGAGTTCCCCGCGTGCCCGCCTTCTTCGACAAGATGCTCCGCGCCGGCGAGGGCAAGATCCTCCGCAAGCTCACCGGCATCGCCGGGCAGGTCAACTCGATCGAGGACGACTTCGTCGGCATGACCGACGCCGAGCTGCGCGCGATGACCGACGAGTTCCGCGAGCGGCTCACCGACGGGCAGAGCCTCGACGACATCCTCCCCGAGGCGTTCGCAACCGTCCGCGAGGCGGCCCGGCGGACCCTCGGGCAGCGGCACTTCGACGTCCAGCTGATGGGCGGTGCGGCGCTGCACCAGGGCAACATCGCCGAGATGAAGACCGGCGAGGGCAAGACCCTGGTGGCCACCCTGCCGTCCTACCTCAACGCGCTAGAGGGCAAGGGCGTGCACGTCGTCACGGTCAACGACTACCTTGCGGAGTACCAGTCCGAGCTGATGGGCCGCGTGCACCGGTTCCTCGGTCTCGAGGTCGGCGTGATCCTCGCGCACATGCGGCCCGAGGAGCGACGCCAGCAGTACGCCGCGGACATCACCTACGGCACCAACAACGAGTTCGGCTTCGACTACCTGCGCGACAACATGGCCTGGACCCGCGACGAGCTGGTGCAGCGCGGCCACAACTTCGCCGTCGTCGACGAGGTCGACTCCATCCTGATCGACGAGGCCCGCACGCCGCTCATCATCAGCGGCCCGGCCGACCAGGCCACCAAGTGGTACGCCGACTTCGCGCGGATCGTCGAGCGGCTGGCCCGCGACGTCGACTACGAGGTCGACGAGAAGAAGCGCACCATCGGCGTGCTCGAGCGCGGCGTCGAGCGGGTCGAGGACTTCCTCGGCATCGACAACCTCTACGAGTCCGCCAACACCCCTCTCGTGGGCTACCTCAACAACGCGATCAAGGCCAAGGAGCTGTTCAAGAACGACAAGGACTACGTCGTCATGAACGGCGAGGTCCTCATCGTCGACGAGCACACCGGCCGCATGCTGGCCGGCCGTCGCTACAACGAGGGCATGCACCAGGCGATCGAGGCCAAGGAGGGGGTGGAGATCAAGCAGGAGAACCAGACGCTGGCGACCATCACCCTGCAGAACTTCTTCCGCCTCTACGACAAGCTCTCCGGGATGACCGGCACGGCGATGACCGAGGCCGCCGAGTTCTCCCAGATCTACAAGCTGGGCGTCGTGCCGATCCCGACCAACAAGGAGATGATCCGCCAGGACCAGGCCGACCTGGTCTACAAGACCGAGGCCGCCAAGTTCGACGCGGTCGTCGACGACATCGCCGAGCGGCACGAGAAGGGCCAGCCGGTGCTGGTCGGCACGGTCAGCGTCGAGAAGTCCGAGCTGCTCTCCGGCCTGCTGAAGAAGCGCGGCGTCCGGCACGAGGTGCTCAACGCGAAGCAGCACGAGCGCGAGGCGACGATCGTCGCCGAAGCCGGCCGCAAGGGCGCCGTGACGGTCGCCACCAACATGGCCGGCCGCGGCACCGACATCATGCTCGGCGGCAACGTCGAGTTCCTCGCCGACCACGAGCTGCGCGGCCGTGGCCTCGACCCGGTCGACGCCACCGAGGACTACGAGAAGGCCTGGCCCGAGGCGGTCGAGCAGGTCAAGACGCGGGTGACGGCGGAGCACGACGAGGTGACGAGCCTCGGCGGGCTCTACGTCCTGGGCACCGAGCGCCACGAGTCGCGGCGCATCGACAACCAGCTGCGCGGCCGCTCCGGTCGTCAGGGCGACCCGGGTGAGTCCCGGTTCTACCTCTCCCTCGGCGACGACCTGATGCGGCTGTTCAACGCCGCGATGGTCGAGTCCTTCCTCACCCGCTTCAACATCCCCGAGGACGTGCCGATCGAGTCGCGGATGGTGACCAACGCGATCCGTTCCGCGCAGACCCAGGTGGAGGCGCAGAACTTCGAGATCCGCAAGAACGTCCTCAAGTACGACGAGGTGCTCAACCGCCAGCGGACCGTCATCTACGCGGAGCGTCGCCAGGTCCTCGAGGGCGCCGACCTGCACGAGCAGATCCGCCACATGGTCGACGACGTGGTCGAGGGCTACGTCGCCGCCGCCACCGGCGAGGGCTTCGCGGAGGAATGGGACCTCGAGCAGCTGTGGACCGCGCTCAAGACGCTCTACCCGGTCTCGGTGACGATCGACGAGCTCGAGGAGGCCTCCGGCGGCGACCGGTCCGGGCTGACCCCCGAGTTCCTCTCGGAGGAGCTGAAGGCCGACGCGCAGAATGCCTACGACGCCCGGGAGGAGACCCTCGGCGCCGAGGTGATGCGCGAGCTCGAGCGGCGCGTCGTGCTCTCCGTCCTCGACCGCAAGTGGCGCGAGCACCTCTACGAGATGGACTACCTGCAGGAGGGCATCGGCCTGCGCGCGATGGCCCAGCGCGACCCGCTGGTCGAGTACCAGCGCGAGGGCTTCAACATGTTCGCCGCGATGATGGACGCCATCAAGGAGGAGTCCGTCGGCTACGTCTTCAACCTCGAGGTGCAGGTGGAGGACGAGCAGGCCGCTGATGCCAGCGAGGGCGAGCACCACGCCGAGGTCGTCGCCAAGGGTCTCGACGCCCCGCGCCGGCCGTCACAGCTGCAGTACACCGCGCCGACGGTCGACGGCGACGCCTCCGCCGAGCCGACCCCGGCAGCGGTCGTCACCAGTGCCGACGACCCCTACGGTGACGTCCCGCGCAACGCCCCGTGCCCCTGCGGCTCGGGCAAGAAGTTCAAGCGCTGCCACGGCGACCCGCGCAACCGGTGACCGCTCGGCGATGACGCCAGCCGAGCTGCGGGCGCACTGCCTGGCCAAGCCCGGGGCCTGGTCCGACCAGCCCTGGGAGGGCGACCACGTCGCGAAGGTCGGCACCAAGATCTTCGCGTTCATGGGCCACGACACGGTGGGGCTCAAGTGCGGCGCCACCCGCGAGGAGGCCGACGAGTGGCTCGCCCGCTTTCCCGGCGACGCCTCGGTGATGCCCTACATCGGCCGATCGGGCTGGAACACCCTGCGCCTGGACGGGGCGATCCCGGACGACGACCTGCTCGAGGCGGTGGACGTGTCGTACGCGACCGTGGTCGCCAAGCTGCCCCGGAAGGACCGCCCGTCGGGTCAGCCGGAGGGCTCCTGACCGGGCGTCAGCCCAGCTCCAGGGCGGTGCACTGCCAGCGCCCGTCCAGCCCCTCCAGCCTCAGCGCGACGGCGGTCGTGCGCCGCCCCCGGGTCACCGTCGCCGCCACCTCGGCGACGCCGTCGGCCGGCTCGGTCACGTGCACCGACCGCACCGCGGCGCGCGCCGGCAGCCCGGTGCCGGGTGGCCGAGCACGGCGGCCCGGTCCCGGCCGGGAGGGCACCGGCACCAGAGCCGTGACGTCGTCGTAGACCTCGCTGCTCGTCCATCGCACCAGCTGCCCGGCCGGCCGGTCGCCGGCCAGCACCTCGACCAGGGCCTGCACCAGCCGTCCGCCCCAGGCTCGGGGCTCGGGCAGCTGGGCCCGCCGTGTCGGCTGCGGCCCGAAGTCGTCGAGGTCGGGGTCGGCCACCGGTCCGGGCGTACGTCGCCAGGTCACCGGGCCGGGGGTCGGCACGACCCGCATGTGCGCGGCGGGCGGCTCCGGGACCGCGGGCAGCCCGCTCGGCAGCACGAACGAGAGGGCCAGCGCCCCCTGGACCGCCGGCAGTGGCCCGTGCCCGTGCCCGTGCGGGCGGGAGCGGGCGGCCGGGTCGATCTCGTCGTCGTAGGGCGGCTCCCAGGACGGCGCAGGGAGCAGGTGCGGCGGCCGGCTCGGTGTCGGGGTCGGCGGGTTGCCCGTCGGCGTGGCGGTCAGTGGCGTGGCGGTCAGTGGCGTGGCGGTCAGTGGCGTCGGGCTCGTGGTCATCGCTCCTCCTGGGGGTCGGTGGGTGGGTGCAGGACCTGGCCGGGCCGGATCAGGTCGGGGTCCGGGCCGACGACCGCCCGGTTGGCGTGCCACCAGCGCGGCCAGGCGGCAGCGACGGCCCGGTCGTCGGCTCGCTCGTCGGCCGGGTCGCCGTCGGCCAGCCGGGTGGCGGCGAGCGTCCAGAGGGTGTCGCCCGGCCGCACCACCACGGCATCCCGGCGGGCCGGGCGGTCGGCTGACCACGCGGCGCGTCGCGGCCAGCCGTGCCGGTCGCCTGCGTCACCTGTCTCGGCGGGGCTGGTCGGGCTGGTCGGGCTGGTCGGGCTGGGCGGGCCGCCGGCCGGGCGGTCCACCGCGGCGTGCGCCGCAACCGGACCGGCGCTCAGGGCGACGCCCAGGGCCGCCGCCGCCAGCCGCCGGGTGATCGACGGCATGGGTGACCCGGCCGTCGACGGGGCCGTCGACGGGGCCGCCGACGGGGCAGCCGACGGGGGAGGCCGGACCGCTCGTCCGGCCCGGATCGTCTCCCCGGCCTGCGCCACGACTGCGACCGTGAAGGAGACGGACCACCAGCAGAGGGTCAGCAGCGCACCGGCCGCCGCGGTGGGGCCGACCCAGGCGTCGAGCGCTGCCGGGCCGGACCGCTCAGCGGCCGCAGACCCGTCCAGCACGACGCCGGCGAGCAGCCGCCCGACCACCAGGGCGACACCGGCGGTGGCCGCCACGACCAGCCCCGCGCGAAGCCTCAATCGATGAAGTGCCATTCCGCCCCGTTACCTTTGTTTACGTATGTTTGCGTTCTACTAGTGCCGTTCACCTCGTGTCAATCGGTCGTCCACAGGCCTGGTGGGCACTCGGACGCCCGGCTTGGGCAGGATGGGGCGTCGGCGTCGGACGGGCGTCACGCGTGGGGAGGCAGAGCAGGGATGCGCTGGGACGACCTGTTCGGCGACCTGGAGGCGCAGCTCGACGCCGCCGAGGCTGCCTCGGTCGTCGCCGAGGTGGCCGACCGGTCCCGGCGCGAGAGCGCGCTGCTGACGCTGGCCGAACGGCTGGGCGGGTCGCTCGGCGGCCGGGTCGGTCTGCACGCGGTGGGGGCGGGTCGGGTCGACGGGCGTGTGGTCGAGGTCTCGGACGAGTGGCTGCTCCTCGCCGGCGACGCGGGCACCCAGGTCCTGGTCACGATGTCCGCCGTGCAGTCGGTCACCGACCTGGCGCCGACCTCGGAGTCGATGGCGGCCCCTGCGGGTCAGCGGGTGCGGCTCGGCCTCGGGGTCGCGCTGCGTGCCATCGCTCGCGACCGGTCGCCGGTCGTGGTCCACCTGACCGGCGGCGGCACGGTCGAGGGGACGCTGGAACGCGTCGGCGCGGACTTCGTCGAGCTCACCGAGCACCCGGCGGCCGAGGTCCGGCCGCGCCGGTCCGGCGCCGTGCGCACAGTGCCCTTCGCCGCCCTGGCGCTGGTGCGCTCGCGGGCCTAACGGGTTCAGGGGCCAGGTCGGGCGGGGTCACCTGGTCACGGGACCGGCCTCGGTGTCGCCCCCGTCGCCGTCGCCGTCGTCGACCGCACCCGGCGGGCCGCCGTCTTCGGCCGGCCGGCCGAAGCGATGGGTGGTCACGAAGTCGCGCGTCTCGGCGTACATCCGGGCGATGTAGGCCTCGAGCTCGCTCACCTCGACCCGCCACTGACCGCGGCCGCCGATCTTGATCGCGGGCAGGTCGCCGGAGCGGACCAGCGCGTAGACCTGGGCCGAGGAGATGTTGAGCACCTCCGCGACGTCCGCGAGCTGCAGGAAGCGACGACCGGTCGGCCCGGGGTCGCTCGGGACGGTCATGGACGCTCCTCGCGGGACGGCAGGTGGATCAGTGGATCAGTATGGCGGCCGGGCCCGGGCGGCGGCGGCCTGCCTGTGGACGACGGGTGGCGGTCTGGCGCCCGGCACGCCAGGATGCTGCCTCGACCGGCGTGCAGCGGGGGCCGGTCCGCGAGCCACGACGGGGGAGCGTCACGGTGACCGACCTGCCCAGCCCGAGAGCAACCCGACTGCCGCGTGCGCGCTGGCTCGACACCCGGCTGCTGCTGGGAGTGCTGCTCGTCCTGCTGGCCGTGGTCCTGGGCGCCAAGGTGCTCGCCGACGCGGACGAGCGGGTCGAGGTCTGGTCGGTGACCCGGGACCTCGGCAGCGACACCGTGCTCGCGCCGTCCGACGTGTCGGTGACCGCCGTCCGGCTCGACCAGGCCGCACGGTCGTACGTCGCGGCAAGCGAGGACGTGGAGGGGGTGGTGCTGACCCGGCCGGTCGGCCGCGGCGAGCTGCTGCCGCTGTCGGCGGTCACCGACGACGCGGCGCCGGACCTGCGCCGGGTGGTCATCGAGGTGGACCGCTACGGGGTCACCGGCCTGGACAAAGGCCGCGTCGTCGACGTCTACGTCGTGCCCGAGGAGGCGGCGGGTGAGGAAGAGGTCCCTGCCCAGCTGGTGCTGGGGTCGGTCACGGTCGCCGAGGACGTCCGCGGTGAGGGCGGGTTCGGTGCCAGTGGCGACAAGGCGGCGGTGACCCTGCTCGTCGATAGCGGTGACGTGCCCGCGGTGATCGACGCCGTGGCCCACGGGTCGGTCTACCTCGTCCACGTGCCGGCCGGGTCCTCGTGACCGTCCCGGTGCTGACGGCCGTCACCGGTGCGGTCTGGGAAGCCGGGCTGGTGGCCGGCCTCGAACGCAGCCCGTCGGGGCTGCGCGTGGTGCGGCGCTGCGCGGACCTGCCCGACCTGCTGGCCGTGGCCGCGACGGGCACGTCGCGGGCCGCTCTGCTGTACGCCGGGCTGCGGCGTCTGGACCGGGACGCCGTCACCCGCCTGGCCGCGGGCGGGGTGGCCGTGGTCGGCCTGCACGACCCGGGCGACGACCAGGCCGCGCTCCGCCTGCGCGCGCTCGGCGTCGAGCAGGTGCTGCCCGGGGACGCCGCGCCGGCCGACCTCGCTGCCGCGGTCAGCGCGGCAGTCTCCGCGCTGTTCGGCCGCACCCGGGAGTCGGCCGGGTGGAGCTCGCCGCCGCGCGGCCGGTCGGCGCCGAACGGCTCGGCGCCGAACGGCTCGGCACCGAACGGCTCGTCGAACGGCTCGGCATCGAACGGCCTGGCGCCAGCGCCCGGTCAGGTGGTCGCTGTCTGGGGTCCCGCGGGCGCACCGGGGCGCACCAGCGTCGCGGTCACGCTGGCGGCCGAGCTGGCCGCCCTGGGCACCAGCGCACTGCTGGCCGACGCCGACGTCTACGGCGGCTCGGTCGGCCAGGTGCTGGGCCTGCTCGACGAGGCGCCCGGCCTGGCGGCGGCGGCTCGGTCGGCGGGCAACGGGGCTCTCGACCGCTCGGCGCTGGCCGCGCTCGCCCCGGTCGTCGCTCCGCACCTGCGGGTGCTCACCGGCATCAG
>DATHAP010000018.1 GCA_035489715.1 Actinomycetes bacterium | reverse complement strand
CATGCGGCGGGCCAAGGCGCTCGGTGAGATCGCGCGGGAGGACCTGATCCTCGACCTCGACGTCGCCGACCTCGACACCGGGGAGATCACCCGCACCGTCCCGGGTCGCAAGACCGAGCTCATCCTGCACCTGTCCGCGTCCGACCAGACCGTCGGTCGGTTCGGCAACACCCGCACTCCGATCAGCGTGGAGCAGATCAAGCAGTGGTTCAACCTGGCGAACACGTCGGTGATCGTGCGTCCGGTCCTCGACCTGGCGGGCCACCAGCCGGTGGACTCCTATGAGATCCCCGACCGGATCGCCCGGCAGGTGAAGCTGCGCGACCACCACTGCGTCTTCCCGGCTCTCCTGACTGATCCGTGGGTCATTTCCGGCCCGGGAGGACGGGTCGGTGGCCGCCGAGGTTGAGCATGGCCAAGGCGATGAGCGCGTCTGGTGACTTGAATCCGAAGGCGACTCGGGTGATGAGGCGGATCTTGGTGTTGACCGATTCGATGCGTCCGTTGGACAGGCCGTGTTCGATCGCGGCCAGGATCGAGGCCTTGTGTTTGACGATCCGGCGCTGCAGGTCGACGAAGGTGGAGATGCGGCAGCGGCGGGCCCAGCTGATCCAGGCCTCGAGGGCCTCGACGGCTTCGTCGTAGCCGAGCTGGAAGACCAGCCGGAGTCCTTCCTTGAGCAGGTAGGCCCGGTGCAGCCGGGGGTCAGTCTTGGCGATCCAGGCCAGCTTGGCCTGCTGCCGGGTGGTGAGGTTTTCCGGGTTCTTCCACAACGCGTAGCGAGCATGCATGAGCGCCCTCGCGGTGCCGGCGGCGTCTTGACGGAGGCGTCCACGCGACCATCGGATCAGGTCGCTACGGCCCTCTGGTCGGCTCCGAGCGGCGTTCCAGGCCTGACGGCGGACGTCGTCGAGGGCCTCGGTGGCCCACTTGACGATGTGGAAGGGATCGGCGCAGCGCACCGCGTTCGGACAGCGGCGTCTGACCACGGCGCTGATCCAGTCCGCGCCGTCGGCACTGACGTGGGTGATCTGGGCGCAACGCTCTTCACCGAGGGCGTCGAAGAACCTGGCCAGGGTGGCCTTCTCCCGGCCGGGTGCGGCCCACACCAGCCGGCCTGAGTCGTGGTCGACGACCACGGTCAGGTATCGCTGCCCGCGCTTGTAGGCGATCTCATCGATCCCGATCCGCCTCAGGTCGGCGAACCGGTCATGGACGGCCTCGACGTCGGCCCAGACCCGGGTGATGATCGCCCCGACGGTGCGCCAGGCGATCCGCATCAGCTCGGTGATCGCGGTCTTGGAGCACTGGGTGGCCAGCCAGGCGACCTGCTCGTCGAAGGCGTAGGTGTGCCCGGCGCCGTGCCGAGCCCATGGCACCGCCGCCACCGTCGGCCCGTGCTCGGGACAGCAGACCCGGGGAGCCTCGGCTTCGAGGAAGGCTTGGATCGTGCCCAGGTCCAGTGCCCGCCACCGGCGCCTGCCCTCACCGCGGTCGTAGGCCGGGGACCCTCGCCCGCACCGACCGCACCGGCCACGGGTCCGTTTCCGAGGCCGAACATGTACCACCAGTAGCTGCTCGTCCTCGTCGAACTCGATGCCTTCGATGACCGTCTTCTCGACCCCCAACAGGGCGCGCCATAGGCTGGCATTCTGCACGCCGTTCTCCGCTCACTGGTAACTGACTCTCGACAAGCCAGGAACCTAGACAGGGAACGGCGTGCACTCATTCAGGCGCGCTCAAACCACCCACGGAAGCGTCAGGAGAGCCGGAAATGGGCGGCGTTCGACGTCGCCGATCACCTAGCCTCGCAAGGTGACTGCCGTCGAGGCTCGGGACCTGCGCCGTACCTTCAACACCCGAACCGGCGCGCTCCGTCGTACGGCGACCGAGGTCGAGGCGGTCCGCGGGGTCAGCTTCGACATCGAGCGCGGCGAGCTGTTCGGGCTGCTCGGCCCGAACGGGGCCGGCAAGACGACGACGATCAAGATGCTGATCACGCTGCTCCTGCCGACCGCGGGCATGGCACGAGTACTCGGTTACGACGTGGTCGACGACGTGCGCGAGGTGCGCCGGCGGATCGGCTACGTGTTCGGGGGCGATCGCGGCCTCTACGAGCGGCTGTCGGCGCTCGACAACCTCCGCTACTTCTCCGAGCTCTACGGCGTGCCGCCGCGGGAGCAGAAGGCGCGGATCGCCGAGCTGCTCGAGCTGGTGGGGCTGACCGGGCGCGAGCGCGAACGGGTCGAGGGCTTCTCCCGTGGCATGCGCCAGCGCCTGCACATCGCGCGCGGCCTCCTCCACGACCCGGACGTCCTGTTCCTCGACGAGCCGTCTATCGGCATCGACCCGGTCGGCGCCCGCGAGCTGCGCGCGACGATCTCCGCGCTGAGCGACGTCGGCAAGACGGTGCTGCTCACCACTCACTACATGTTCGAGGCAGACGAGCTGTGCGACCGGATCGCGGTGATCCGGGCCGGCGAGATCGTCGCCGAGGGCACGCCCGAGCACCTCAAGCGCCTGGTCTCCGTCGGCAGCGTCGTCGAGATCGAGACGTACGGCGTCGCCGATACCGCGGTCACCGATCTTGGTCAGATCGCCGGCGTGAAGTCGGTCGCAGTCGAGGAGCAGGGCCAGATGCAGGTCCTGATCCTGCGGTGCGACGCCGACGTGCAGATCACCCAGGCCGCGCTCGCGAGGCTCGACGGCGTGCGCGTCGGGCGCGTCGGCA
>DATHAP010000017.1 GCA_035489715.1 Actinomycetes bacterium | reverse complement strand
ACGAGGTCGCGCAGCACCTGCCAGCGGATCGCCGGATCGCCCTGCAGCAGCCACTGCACAACCGGATCGTCCTCGGCCATCGGCGGCGTTTGTGGGTGGTGCGGGCCCTGATTCTCCGTCGGCTCCACCCCTGAACCCTAGGCCGGCGGCGCTTCTACCCGCTGGCTGACGGGCACGCCGAAGTGCCACAGAGGTGCCGCTCCCGCGCGAACCGATCCGGGTCCCTGTGCGCGGACACGAAATGCGGCGCAACGGATCGACCGAGGCCGGATTCGGGCGCGGGGCAGCCTTGCGCCGTGATTCGTGCTCGCGGGCGCGTGCCGCGTTGTGCCATGCAGTGCGTGCCGTTCTGACGTCGGGGGGGACTCCGCCCTGACGTCGAGCGGGTCTCCTCGGAGACGTCGCCGGCGCTGTCTGGTCGAGACGGTCTACTCCGGATCCCTGCGGTGTCGGAGCCATCGAGCACCGCGAGACAGTTCCGCACAGCCGGCAGCCGGCAACCGGCAGCGCCTGGGCTCAGCCGGTCCAGTCCAGGTAGCGCTCGCCGAGGCTGATCACGCTCCACCACAGCACGCCGCCGACGACCGGCACGGCGAGCACCCAGTACGAGCGCCGCCGGGTCAGCAGGACGGCCGTCACGAGCAGGACGACGTACGCGGCCCACAGCATGAACAGGTAGGGCCCGGGCACGAGCAGCCCGGACGCGGCGTAGAAGAAGCCGACGGGCACCATCGCGAGCCACGCGACGACGGTGACGACGACGGCGGCGACCGCACCGGGCCGCCGTCTCCGGGTGGTGCCCCGGTGCCTGGCAGGGGAGTCCGGCGTCATCCGCGCAGTATGGCCGCAAGTAGCCTGCTCGGGTGCGGATCGCGAGGTTCACGACAGGTGACGGTGCATCGTTCGGCGTCGTCGAGGGAGACGGGTCGGACCCGGCTTCCGACGGCGGCGGCCTGACGGTGCGGCGGATCGAGGGGCACCCCTTCGCGCCGTTCCAGGTCGTGGGCGACCCGCAGCCGCTGGCCGACGTCCGGCTGCTCGCGCCGGTGCTGCCCAGCAAGGTGGTGGCGGTCGGGCGCAACTACGCCGAGCACGCGCAGGAGATGGGCCACCAGGTCGACCTGTCCGAGCCGGCGATCATCTTCCTCAAGCCCTCGACGTCGGTCGTCGGGCCGGGGGAGGCGATCCAGTACCCGGTCGGCGTCTCGGAGGAGGTCGACTACGAGGGCGAGCTGGCCGTCGTCATCTCGCGGCTGTGCCGCGAGGTGCCACCGGAGCGGGTCCGCGACGTGGTGCTCGGCTTCTCCTGCGCCAACGACGTCAGCGCCCGCGACCTGCAGCGCACCGAGAAGCAGTGGGGCCGGGCCAAGGGCTTCGACACCTTCTGCCCGATCGGCCCGTGGGTCGCGACCGACCTCGACCCGTCCGACCTCGCGGTGACCACGACGGTCAACGGGGAGCTCAAGCAGGCCGGCCGGACCTCGCAGATGCTGCGCGGCATCGACGAGCTCGTCTCGATCGTCAGCCAGGCGATGACGCTGCTCCCCGGCGACGTCATCCTCACCGGCACGCCGGCCGGAGTCGGGCGGCTCGCCGTCGGCGACTCGGTCAGCGTGACGGTGGAGCAGGTCGGCACCCTCACCAACCCGGTCGTAGCCCGTGGCTGAGGACCAGCGCCCGGTGCGGGTCCGCGTCGCGCCGTCCCCGACCGGCGACCCGCACGTCGGCACCGCCTACATGTCGCTGTTCAACCTGGCGTTCGCCCGACAGCAGGGCGGCCAGTTCGTGCTGCGCATCGAGGACACCGACCGGGCGCGCTACGTCGCCGACAGCGAGGCGCAGGTCTTCCAGACCTTGCACTGGCTCGGGCTCGACTGGGACGAGGGGCCGGACAAGGGCGGGCCCTACGCGCCGTACCGGCAGTCCGAGCGCGGCGAGACCTACCGGCCGTACGTCGCTGAGCTGCTCGACAGCGGCCACGCGTACCACTGCTGGTGCACGACCGAACGACTCGCGCAGATGCGTGAGGAGCAGCAGAAGGCCAAGCAGCCGACCGGCTACGACCGACTCTGCGTGGGCAAGTCCCGCGAGGAGCGGGCCGCCCTGCCCGGCTTCAGCGAGCAGCCGGTGGTCCGGATGCTCATCCCTGACGACGTACCGCTCGTCTTCGACGACGTGATCCGCGGCGAGGTCAAGGCACCGCGGCCCGACGACCAGGTCATCGTGAAGGCCGACGGCTTCCCGACCTACCACCTGGCCAACGTCGTCGACGACCACGAGATGGCGATCACGCACGTCGTGCGCGGCGAGGAGTGGATCTCGTCCACACCCAAGCACGTGCTGCTCTACGACTGGCTCGGCTGGGAGCGGCCGAGGTTTGCGCACATGCCGCTGCTGCGCAACACCGACAAGTCGAAGATCTCCAAGCGGAAGAACCCGGCGGCGCGGCTCACCTGGTTCGTCGAGCAGGGCTACCTGCCCGAGGCGCTGCGCAACTTCCTGGCGCTGATGGGCTACTCGCAGCCCGACGGCACCGAGGTCTTCGCCTTCGACGACATGGTCCGCGACTTCGACTGGGCGCGGGTCAACACGGTCGGTCCGGTCTTCGACCTGGACAAGCTCGGCTGGCTGAACGGCCACTACGTCCGCGAGCTCTCGGTGGACGACCTGGCGGACCGGATCGTCAGCCACCTGTCGCGACGCGGCGTGCTGCCGGCGCAGCCGACCGAGGAGCAGCGTGCCGTGGTCCGGGCAGCGACCCCGCTGGTAAACGAGCGGATGCAGGTGCTCTGCGAGGCTGAGGGGATGCTCGGCTTCCTGCTGGTGGACGAGCGGGACTTCCACGTCGACGTCGACGACGCCGCCAAGGTGCTCACCGAGGACGCCGTGCCGACGCTCGGGGCCGCCCTGCGCGCGCTCGAGGAGGTCGCGCCCTGGGCGACCGCCGACATCGAGGCGGCTCTGCGCGCGGCGCTCGTCGAGGGGCTCGGCCTCAAGCCGAAGGTCGCGTTCGGGCCGGTGCGGGTCGCCGCCACCGGGCGCCGGGTGTCGCCGCCGCTCTTCGAGTCGCTCGAGCTGCTGGGCCGCGACCGGTCGCTGGACCGGCTGCGCGCCGGGCTGGCGCTCGCGGACGAGTGACCGCGCGCTACCCGCAGCTGCTGCGGGCCCTCGGCGAGCCGGGCTGGTGGCGCCCGGTCGTCGGGCTGCTCCTCGCGGCCGTCTCGCTGGTCACCGGCGCGGTCGGCGTGGTCCTCGCCGCCGTCGTGGTGGCCGCGGTCCTCGGCGGGTCGACCGGCGACGACGCCATGGAGGAGGCGCTCAGCCCGGACGGGCCGCTCGGCCTGCTCGCCAACAACCTGGTGATCGCGGTGATGATCCCGGCGGCCGCGCTCGCGGTCCTCGTGGTGCACCGGGCGCCGGTCGGCGCCCTCGTCTCGGTCACCCTGCGGCCGCGCTGGGGGCTGCTCGGCCGCTTCTTCCTGGTGGCGCTGCTGCTCGTCGTCGTCTCGTTCGCGGCCAGCTTCGTCCTGCCGGGCGAGGGGACCGGCGACGTCGACGTCCCGGAGGCGGGGACCCTGGTGGGCCTGCTCGCCGTGATCCTGCTCACGACACCGCTGCAGGCCGCCGCCGAGGAGGTCGGCTTCCGCGGCTACGTGACGCAGGCGGTCGCCTCGTGGTCGGCCCGGCCGGTCGTCGGCACCCTGGCGGCCGGCGGGGTGAGCGGCCTGCTCTTCGCCCTGGCCCACGGGACGCAGGACGCGGCGCTCTTCGGCGACCGGCTGGCGTTCGGCCTGACCATGTCCTGGCTGGTGTGGAGGACCGGCGGGCTCGAGGCGGCCATCGCCCTGCACGCCGCGAACAACATGGTGAGCCTCGCGTTCACCGCCGCGACCGGCTCTCTGGAGGAGTCGCTGACCGCGTCCGCGCTGGCCTGGTCGTACGCCGTGCTCGACGTGGCGATGATGGCGGTCTTCGCTGTCGTGGTGCACCGGCTGGCCGACCGGTGGGGCGTGCGGGCGGTCCGGCCGGTCGCCGAGCGGGACGTCGGCGCTTTGTCCGGTCCGGGCCAGGTCGGCTATCCTGGTCCGCGCCCGCCAGCCCCGCCGCCAGCGGGGGGCGACAACCCATGGGGTATGGGGTAATTGGCAGCCCGACTGATTCTGGTTCAGTTAGTCTTGGTTCGAGTCCAGGTACCCCAGCGCTCGGCACGGCGCAGTGCGGACGGGGCCTGATTGGTCCCTTCCGCGGTGCTCGGATAGAGTTCCCCAGCCGTTCCGGCCGTGGCCCCGTTGTGTAGCGGCCTAGCACGCCGCCCTCTCAAGGCGGTAGCGCGGGTTCGAATCCCGTCGGGGCTACCAGCAGAGGCCCAGGTCAATGACCTGGGTCTTTGTCGTTGCCCGGCGGCCCGGCGACCTGCTGGACCGCCAGGACCTCTTCGGCGCCGCCGACGTCCTCGTGGGCGTCCAGCCGGCCATCGCCGATCGCAGCGGTGAACGCCGCGTAGTCACGCTCGCACTGGTCGGCATAGGACACGGCGTACGTCCGCATCGCCTTGACGAAGGCCTTCCCCGACCCCAGATAGGCCGCGATCGCGACGGCGTCCCCGGACCGGGCGTGCGCCCGGGCGAGTGTGAGGCCGCAGATCAGCGCGTAGCGACGCAGCCGCTCCGCGTTCAGGGACGTGGTCTCCGGCGACCACTTCATGTCCCGTAGCTGGCGGACGTAGAAGCTGCGGCCTCCCGGCCCGTCGATCCAGCCGAGGAAGGAGTCGCTGGCCGCCTGCATGAGCCGCTGCCCGGTGACCACGCGGTGGCCGTGCTTGGTGAATGCGGACCGACGCGTGTAGGGCTCCAGGACCGAGGACTGCGCCTGCTTGACCTGCAACACCATCAGGTCGTCCTCGTCGCGCCCGCGGAGCAGCAGCACGAACGCCAGCAGCCCGACGCTCCCGACCCCGACGACCTTGTGACCGATGTCGATGATCTGGTAGCGCTTCAGCAGCTCCTGCCGGTTCTCCTGCAGCGTCCCGCGGTACTCCCGGAACAGTGCGTTGATCATGGCTGCGACGTCGGCCGTGAGGTCCAGCCGGGTCAGCAGCGGCGGCTGGTCCCGGAACCGGCGATGACCGTCCACCACCTCGGTGATCTTCTCGATCGCCGACCAGGCGTCGCGCGACCGCGCCTTCGCCGCCGCACTCCGCAGCTTGGCCTCCGCCTTCGCCTCTTGCTTCGCCTTGAGCCGTCCCTTGCCGCTCGGCAGCTGGCGCATGGTGTCGATCAGCCCGTCGACGTCGACCCGGTCGTACCAGATCTCGAGCTCGCCCTTGGTCGCGAAGCCGGCCATGGCCTGCCGGTAGGAGCCGGCCGCCGCCTCGGCGGCGGCCAAGCCGGCCTTCGCCGGCAGCCCGTTGTCCCGCGCCGCCAGCACGAACGAGGTGGCCAGCCGCTTGACGTCCCACTCGAAGGGCCCGGGGTTGGTCTCGTCGAAGTCGTTGAGGTCGAAGACGAGAGACCGGTCCGGAGCGCCGAAGAGCCCGAAGTTGGCCAGGTGCGCGTCCCCGCACAGCTGCACGGTCAGCCCGGTGCGGGGCGTGACCGCCAGGTCAGCGGCCATCAGCAGCGCGGCGCCCCGGAAGAACGCGAAGACACCGCTCGCCATCCGCTGGTGCCGCACCGGCACCAGCTCCTGCACCCGGGACGTCTCCTGACCCGCGAGCATCGCCACCGGATCGGCCCGGTCCGCCGGCCGCTCCCAGGCGGCCAGCTGCTCACGTGGGACCTCGGCCCGCGTGACCCGACCCCGGCGGCGGCGCTCCTCGACGGTCGGGTGCGGCACCGCCTTCTGTGCGGCCGCCTTGGCCACGCGCTGCCGGACGACCTCCTCCTGCCCGGAGAGGTCACCGCTGAGCACGTCGGTGAGCAGGGCCGCGCCCCGCGAGCCGGCAGCACTCGGCGTGGTCTGCGCGGGAACCGTGCCACCAGGCACGTCGTCCTGGCCCATGCCGCGCAGCGTACGCCGCGACGGACCCGGCCAGAGGTGGATCGCTGCCGTAGGTGCGGCGCGGGCGGCCGTTCGGCCTCTAGGCCGACCGGCCGCCTGCCTTGCCGGCGACGGCGGCCTGCTGGGCGGGCACTCCCTGCTGCGGAGCAGCGCCGCCCTGGGGTGCCTGCTGCAGGACCTCGCTGAGCTTGGCCGCCGCAGCGCAGACGATCTGCGCGTGCAGCCGGCCGGGCTGGCGGGTGAGACGCTCTATCGGGCCCGAGACGGACACCGCAGCCACGACCCGGCCGCCGGGGCCGCGCACCGGAGCCGACACCGAGGCGACGCCCGGCTCGCGCTCGCCGACGCTCTGCGCCCACCCCCGGCGGCGGACCGCCGAGAGAGCGGTGGCCGTGAAGCGCGCCTCGCGCAGCCCGCGGTGCAGCCGGTCGGGCTCCTCCCAGGCCAGCAGGATCTGGGCCGCGGAGCCGGCCTTCATGGTCAGCGTCGCCCCGACCGGCACGGTGTCGCGCAGGCCGGTCAGCCGCTCGGCACCGGCGACGCAGACCCGGCTGTCACCCTGGCGGCGGTAGAGCTGCGCGCTCTCGCCGGTGATGTCGCGCAGCCGGGCGAGCACCGGGTGAGCGGCCTCGAGCAGGCGGTCCTCGCCGGCCGCCGTCGCCAGCTCGCGCAGGCGTGGGCCGAGGACGAAGCGGCCCTGCAGGTCGCGGGCCACCAGGCGGTGGTGCTCGAGAGCGGTGGCGAGGCGGTGCGCGGTCGGACGGGCCAGGCCGGTGGCCTGCACCAGCGACGCGAGGCTGGCCGGGCCGGCCTCGAGCGCACCCAGAACGATCGCGGCCTTGTCGAGAACGCCGACTCCGCTAGTGTTGTCCATGTACCGATACTCTCGTCTCACGCCCTGAGACGCAAGTCGTCTGGAGAAAGTCGTGGCCGGAACGCTGGCGGAGAAGGTCTGGGAGTCGCACGTCGTGCGCCGCGCCGAAGGCGAGCCCGACCTCCTCTACATCGACCTCCACCTCGTGCACGAGGTGACCAGCCCGCAGGCCTTCGACGGTCTGCGGCTGACCGGCCGCACGGTCCGCCGGCCCGACCTCACCCTCGCGACCGAGGACCACAACGTCCCGACGCTCGACATCGACAAGCCGATCGCCGACCCGGTCTCGCGCACCCAGGTCGAGACGCTGCGGCGCAACTGCGCGGCGTTCGGCGTCCCCCTGCACCCGCTCGGTGACGCCGAGCAGGGCATCGTGCACGTCGTCGGTCCGCAGCTGGGGCTGACCCAGCCCGGCATGACCGTCGTCTGCGGCGACTCGCACACCTCGACCCACGGCGCCTTCGGCGCGCTCGCCTTCGGCATCGGCACCAGCGAGGTCGAGCACGTCCTGGCGACGCAGACACTGCCGCTCACGCCCTTCCGGACGATGGCGGTCACCGTCGACGGCGACCTGCCCGCGGGGGTGACGGCCAAGGACGTCATCCTGGCGGTCATCGCGCGGATCGGCACCGGAGGAGGACAGGGGTACGTCCTCGAGTACCGCGGCTCCGCCATCGAGCGCCTCTCGATGGAGGCCCGGATGACCATCTGCAACATGTCGATCGAGGCGGGCGCCCGGGCCGGCATGATCGCCCCGGACGACACCACCTTCGCCTACCTCGAGGGCCGGCCGAGAGCGCCCAAGGGCGCCGACTGGGAACGGGCGGTAGCCGCCTGGCGCGAGCTGCGCAGCGACGACGACGCGGTGTTCGACGACGAGGTGGTGATCGATGCGTCCAGCCTGTCGCCGTACGTCACGTGGGGCACCAACCCGGCGCAGGGCGCTCCGCTGTCGGCCACAGTGCCGGACCCGGCGAGCCTGGCCGACGACGGCGCCCGCGCCGCCGCCCAGCGCGCGCTCGACTACATGGGGCTGGCCGCGGGCACGCCGCTGCGCGACATCGCGGTCGACACCGTCTTCCTCGGCTCGTGCACCAACGGGCGGATCGAGGACCTGCGGGCCGCTGCCGACGTGATCCGGGGCCGGCGGGTCGCCGACGGCGTGCGGATGCTCGTCGTGCCCGGGTCGGTGCGCGTGCGGCTCGCCGCCGAGGCCGAGGGGCTGGACGTGGTGTTCAAGGAGGCCGGCGCGGAGTGGCGGCACGCCGGCTGCTCGATGTGCCTCGGCATGAACCCCGACCAGCTGGCCCCGGGGGAGCGCAGCGCCTCGACGTCCAACCGCAACTTCGAGGGGCGGCAGGGCAAGGGAGGCCGCACCCACCTGGTCTCGCCGCTGGTCGCCGCGGCCACCGCCGTGACCGGCCGGCTGTCCAGCCCGGCCGACCTGTCGACGAGGAGCTCTTCCTGATGGACGCCGTCACCACCCATACCGGCACCGCCGTCGCCCTGCGCCGCTCCGACGTCGACACCGACCAGATCATCCCCGCCGTCTACCTCAAGCGGGTGACCCGCACCGGCTTCGAGGACGGGCTGTTCGCCGCCTGGCGGGCCGACCCGGACTTCGTGCTCAACCGGCCGGAGGCGGCGGGGGCCACCGTGCTGGTCGCCGGCCCTGACTTCGGCACCGGCTCATCGCGCGAGCACGCGGTGTGGGCGCTGATGGACCACGGGTTCCGGGTCGTCGTCTCCTCACGATTCGCCGACATCTTCCGCGGCAACGCCGGCAAGGGGGGACTCGTCACCGCGCAGGTGGGCCAGCCCGACGTCGACCGGCTGTGGGCTGCCGTCGAGGCCGATCCGGCCACCCAGGTGACGGTCGACCTCGGGTCGCGGACGGTGTCCTGGACCACTGCTGCCGGCGAGCAGTCGGCGCTCTTCGACATCGACGACTACACGCGCTGGCGGCTGATGGAGGGTCTCGACGACGTCGACCTGACCCTCCGGCAGGCGGACGCGATCGCGGACTACGAGTCGCACCGGCCCGGCTGGCTCCCGACGACGGTCTGAGCCGGGTCGCGGGAGACGACGTACGCCGCTCGGTTCTGTTGCGACACAACGGGATTTACCGGCTCAGGTGTTTGTCTCGTCACGGTGGACCGCATAACGTCACCTGCGAATCGAGTGTCCGCTCGTACAAACCGCAACCTCCAAGGGGTTCCCACAGTGAACAAGGCTCAGCTGATCGACCGGCTGTCCGACCAGCTCGGAAACAAGAAGGCCGCGACCGAGGCGGTCGAGGCAGTCATCGACACCGTGACGCGTGCGGTGGCCTCCGGCGAGCGGGTGGCCATCACCGGCTTCGGTGTCTTCGAGAAGGTCGTCCGTCCGGCGCGCACCGGCCGCAACCCGCGCACCGGCGCGGCCGTGAAGATCAAGAAGACCTCGGTGCCGAAGTTCAAGCCGGGCCAGAGCTTCAAGGACGTCGTCAGCGGCGCCAAGAAGCTGCCGAAGGCCGCGGCCTCCGCGACCCGGTCGGCGACCGGCACGGCCAAGGCGCCTGCCAAGTCGACGGCCAAGAAGACCACCGCCAAGAAGACGACCTCGAAGAAGACGGCCGCGAAGAAGGCCCCGGCCACGAAGTCGACTGCCAAGAAGACGACGGCGAAGAAGACGACCGCGCGCAAGCGCTGAGCCGGCCCGCTCCGGCCGACGGCCCGGTCCCCCTCGAGGGGCCGGGCCGTCGTCGTCGAAAGATGGTGGCCTAGAAGGGGTCGGGCAGGGTCGCCACGGTGAGGAAGGTGACCCTTCGTCCACCCGGCTGCCCGCCCGGCGCCCGCTCGTCGCCGGACACGGTGATGCGCACCCGCTGGCCGACCCGCAGCAGCCTCAGGCCGCCCGCGTCGAACGCGCGGTCGTCGTAGGGCAGCTCGACCCCGTCGTCGAGCAGGACCGAGCCCGACCGCGTCGCCGCGTCGAAGGTGCGCACCGTCGCCTGCACGCGTCGAACCTAGCCGCCGAGGAGCCCGGCGGTCGCGGCACCGAGGCCCAGCGCCGCGGCGGTGCGCAGGTCGCCCGGCAGGTCGACGTCGGCCCGCAGCGTCGGCAGGTCCGACGCGTCGATCTCGGCGGCCCCGTCGAGAGCGTGCCGGGCCGCTGAGCCGGCGCCGAAGGACGGCCGCAGCCAGTCGGCGCGGGAGGCGAGCAGCAGCGTGGTGCCGGTGCCCTCGGCGTCGCGGACGAAGCCACGGTCCAGCCCCTCGGCGCGCCTCAGGGCGGTGGCGAGCTCGCCGGGACGCAGGGCGGGCAGGTCGGCGGCCAGGGTGCCGACGCAGGTGCCGGGGTGCCGGTGGGCCACCAGCTCGGCGCCGTGGACCAGCGCGGGGTTGAGCCCGGCGTCGGGGTCGTCGCCGGTGACCGCGGCCCCGGCGGCGGCGAGCCGCTCGGCCGCCTGCGCGTCGTCGGTCACGACCAGGACCGCGTCGACGACCGTGCAGCCGAGCGCCGCCGTGACCGTGTCGACGGCGAAGGCGAGGGCCAGCGCGCGCCTGCGGTCGCCGTAGCGGCCCGCGAGTCGGGTCTTCGCCTGGTCGAGCCGTTTGACGGGCACGACCAGGCACCAGTGGCGGCCCGGCTCGGTCACGCGGACTAGCCTGCCAGCATGGCTGAGCACGGGACCCGAGGGCGTCGCCCACGGCGTATCGGCTTCTGGTACCGGCTGGCAGCCCTCATCCTGCGCCCGCCCTTCATGGTGCTGACCAAGCGTGACTGGCACGGGGCGCAGCACCTGCCGCCGCACCGGACCGGCGTCATCGTCGTCACGAACCACGTCTCCCACGTGGACCCGATCACCTTCGCGCACTTCCTGTTCGACAACGGCCGGCTCCCGAGGTTCCTCGCCAAGGAGGTCCTGTTCCGGGTCTTCTTCGTCGGCCAGGTGCTGCGCGGCGCGCGACAGATCCCGGTCTACCGCGAGACGGGGGACGCCTCGGGGGCGTTCTCGGCGGCGGTGTCCGCGGTCCGCGCGGGCGAGTGCGTGGCGATCTACCCGGAGGCGACGCTCACCCGGGACCCGGAGGGCTGGCCGATGGTCGGCAAGACCGGCGCGGCGCGGGTGGCCCTGGAGACCGGCGCTCCGGTCGTGCCGGTCGCGCAGTGGGGCCCGCAGGAGCTCCTGGCGCCGTACGCCAAGAGGCCGCACCTCTTCCCCCGCAGGACGATGCAGGTGCGCGCGGGTGCGCCGCTCGACCTCTCGGAGTACGCCGGGCGGCCCATCGACGGCCCGCTGCTACGTGAGGTGACCGAGCGCATCATGGTGGCGATCACCGACCTGCTCGAGGAGATCCGCGGCGAGCGGGGCCCGGCCGTCCGGTTCGACCTGCGCAGCACCGTGCTCCCGCCGACCGGTGACCCCAGACGACCCAGGAGGGCCTCGTGAGCACGAGCGCAACGGCATGACGCAGGTCGCGGTCCTCGGCAACGGTTCCTGGGGGACGGCCTTCTCGATGGTGCTGGCCGACGCCGGGTCCGACGTCGTGCTCTGGGGTCGGCGGCCCGAGGCGGCCGAGGCGATCAACACCGCGCACGAGAACGCCGACTACCTCCCCGGCATCGCGCTGCCCGAGTCGATCGTGGCGACCGCCGACCCGGTCGCCGCGCTCGCCCAGGCCGAGGTCGTGGTCCTCGCCGTGCCGTCGCAGACCCTGCGGAGCAACCTCACCGACTGGGCGCCGCTGCTGCCCGACGGCTGCGTGCTCGTCAGCCTGATGAAGGGGATCGAGCTGGGCACCACCCGGCGGATGAGCGAGGTCATCGCCGAGGTCACCGGCGCCTCTCCGGACCGGGTCGCCGTGGTGTCGGGACCCAACCTGGCCAAGGAGATCGCCCAGCGTCAGCCGGCGGCCAGCGTCGTCGCCTGCGCGGACGAGGCGGTCGCGGAGAAGCTCCAGCAGGTCTGCATGACGCCGTACTTCCGGGTCTACACCAACACCGACGTGGTCGGTGTCGAGCTCGGCGGCGCGGTGAAGAACGTCATCGCGCTCGCCGTCGGCATGGCCAAGGGTATGGAGATGGGCGACAACTCGCAGGCCTCGATCATCACCCGCGGCCTGGCCGAGATCACCCGGCTCGGGCTCGCGCAAGGCGCCGACGCGTCGACCTTCGCCGGGCTTGCCGGCGTCGGTGACCTGGTGGCGACCTGCATGTCGCCGCTGTCTCGCAATCGCACCTTCGGCGAGAACCTCGGGCACGGCATGTCACTGCACGAGGTGATCGCCATGACCCGGCAGACCGCCGAGGGCGTGAAGTCGGCGGAGTCGATCCTGGCGCTGGCCCGGGCGCACCGCGTCGACATGCCGATCGTCGAGCACGTCGTCGCAGCGGTGCACGACGGCCTGCCGCCGGCCGAGATAGTGCGGCGGATCATGTCGCGGTCGGCCAAGGCGGAGACGTCCTGATCTGCGGGGCCGTCGCCGGGCAGGCAGACTGGCGGGGTGCGCGAGACGATCGACCTGCGCGACGTACCGCTGGAGCGTCTGCGCGACGTCGTCGCGGACGGTGACGTCCTCGTCCTGACCGGGGCCGGCATCTCGACCGCGTCCGGGATCCCGGACTACCGTGGTCCCTCCGGCGCCTTGCGGGCCCGGCTGCCGATGACCTACCAGGTGTACCGCGCCGAGCCGCTGGCCCGGCAGCGCTACTGGGCGCGCAGCCAGCTGGGATGGCGGACGTTCCGCCGGGCCGAGCCCAACACCGCGCACCGCTGCGTCGGCGACCTGCAGGCAGCCGGCCTGATGACCGGGCTGCTCACCCAGAACGTCGACGGCCTGCACCAGGCCGGCGGCGCGACCGACGTCGTCGAGCTGCACGGCAACCTCGAGCTCGTCGTGTGCCTCGGCTGTCTCCGTCGTACGTCGCGGCGGGAGCTCGACGAACGGCTCAGCGAGGCCAACCCGGACTGGACCGCCGAGGCGTCCCGCCGCGTCACCCAGGTCAACCCGGACGGCGACGTGCTGCTCGACGACGAGCACGTGGCCGGCTTCCGGGTGGTCGACTGCACCGACTGTGGCGGGATCCTCAAGCCCGACGTGGTGTTCTTCGGCGAGAACGTGCCACCCGCCAAGGTCGCCCACTGCCGGTCGCTGGTCGAGCGCTGTCGGTCGTTGCTGGTGCTCGGCTCGTCGCTGGCGGTGATGTCGGGGCTGCGGTTCGTCCGGCAGGCGCACGGTCTGGGCAAGCCGGTCGTCATCGTCAACCAGGGGTGGACCCGTGGCGACGACCTGGCCACCCACAAGGTCGACGCCGACCTGTGCGCCGTCCTGCCGGCCCTGACGACCGGGCAGCTGAGCCCGGCCGGCGGGGCTGCGTGACGAGGATCCAGCCGTAGCCCCGCCGGCTGCGCGGTCACGTGCGCGGCTGTCGGGGGTTCCGCACGATGACCATGCGGATTCCCCGACAGTTGCCGCGGCCTTCCTGACCCCGGGGTCCATCGAAGCCCAGCAGTGATCGCGCCAGCACCACCGCTTCTTGATCCCCGAACAGCTCGACCCGACCTCACGGACCGACCGACGACGGACGTGATCCGGGTGTCCCGGACCGCGGCGAGCGGAGTCAGGGCTTGCTGGCCGGGCACGAACGCCCGCTCGCACTACCTAGACCGGCGCCGTCTCGGGCAATGACTCACTTTGACTATGGCGGGGCCGCGCACGCGGCGCCTTACTGGACGGACAGGCGACCTGCGACAGGACAACCGGCGCACGCACAGTCGTCCTGGAGATCGCACCGACGCGAAGCATCTCGACTCGGGGTCTGGGCGAGGAGAGAACGATGTCACGCAGGCGAGCTGTCGTTGTCCTCACGGTGGGAGTCGGAGCGCTCTTGGGCGCGCTCGGGGTGTCCGGCGCATCGGCCGCACCACCGGGCGGGACGGACGCCAGCGAGGTGACTCGTTGGAACCAAGTCGCGGCGACGACGCTCGCCGCGGTCCCGGGACCGAACGGCGGCGCCCCACCCGCGTTCCAGATCAACATGGGCATGGTGCAAGGAGCCGTCTACGACGCGGTCAACGCGATCGGGCCCAAGCGTCATCGCCCGTATCTTCTCAACAGGCGCACCGGTGCACGCGCGTCCATCGACGCCGCCGTCGCAACGGCTGCCTACGACGTGCTCTCCGAACTCGTCTCGACGGCACCGGACAGGGCGCCATTCCCCGGTCGGGTCGGACTCCTGAGCACGCTCTCCTCCGCATACGCGGCCTCACTCGGGTCGATCGACAATGACTCGTTCAAGAAGCAGGGCATCTCGGTCGGACACGCATCGGCCGAGGCAATGCTCGACGCGAGAGAGGGCGACGGACGGTTCGGGCCGTCTCCGTGGGTGTCGAACTCCGCGGCCGGACACTGGCAGCCGCTCTCCCCCGGCGGCGTTGCCATCCTCGACCCCACCCCGTGGGTGGGCAACGTGAGGCCGTTCCTCATCCAGAGTTCCTCGCAGTTCCGTTCGGCGCCACCGCCCGCGCTCGGCAGCCAGCAGTGGGCGACCGAGTTCAACGAGGTCAAGAGCCTGGGCCGAGCCACCGGCTCGACCCGCACAGACGAGCAGACGTACATCGCCAGGTGGTGGCAGAGCGCACCCGTCTTGAGCTGGAACGAAGTCGCCCGGCAGCTCATCGCACGCACCGATCTTGACGCGGCCGACAGTGCGAGGCTCCTCGCGCTGCAGAACCTCAGCGGCGCGGACGCGGCGATCAACTGCTGGAACGACAAGTACCACTTCGACTTCTGGCGGCCGTGGAACGCGATTCCACGAGCGTTGGAGGATGGGAATCCCGCTACGCAGCCGGACGCGACCTGGACGGCGCTCCTCACCGCGCCGTATCCCGAGTGGACCTCGGGACACAACTGCCTCGACGGCGCGCACACCACCGTGCTGCGGATGTTCTTCGGCGACGACCCCATGGGTGGGCCCTTCCAGATCACGAGCACCTTCGCGAACCCCGGAGGGCCGGCTGTGCGCACGTTCGACACGTTCACGCAGCCGCTCGCCGAGCTCATCGAGGCACGCATCTGGGCTGGCCTGCACTATCGCAGCGGGGACGTGGCGGGCCAGGCGCTTGGCCAGAACGTCGCCAACTACGGGGCGGCGAACCACTTCCAGCCTGTAGGCAGGTGACCACGGCCGGGCGACTCTTGACACCGCGCACTTAGCTGAGCGCGGGAGGGCCGCCCGATAGTGCCGGAGTCCCGGTCAGCCGTGCGGCAGGGCGTGGTCGATGTCGTCCCAGAGGTCCTCGACGTCCTCGACGCCCACCGACATGCGCAGCAGCGTCTCGGGCACCGCCTCCGACTCGCCGGACCAGCGACGGCGGCGCTCCAGCGACGACTCGACCCCGCCCAGGCTGGTCGCGTGCACCCACAGCTCGGTGGACTCGCACACCAGCTCGGCCGCCTGCGGCGCACCGCGCAGCTCGACCGACACCATCGCGCCGAAGCCGGGGTAGTGCACCGTCGACACGGCGGTGTGCCCGGCCAGTCGCCGGGCCAGCTCGGCGGCGTTCGCCGAGGCGCGCTCGATGCGCAGGTGCAGCGTCCGCAGCCCGCGCAGCGCGAGCCAGGCCTCGACCGTCCCGGGCAGGGCGCCGAGCACGCTGCGGGTCTCCACCAACCGGGTCGCGACGTCGGCGTCGTGCGCGACGGCCACGCCGAGCAGCAGGTCGGAGTGCCCGGACAGGAACTTGGTGGCGCTGTGCACCGCGACGTCCGCGCCGTGCTCGAGCGGCCGCTGCAGCACCGGCGTCGCGAACGTGCTGTCCACCGCCAGCAGCGCACCCGCCGCCGAGCACCGCTCGCCCAGCGCTGCCACATCCACGACTTTCAGCAGCGGGTTGGTCGGCGTCTCCGCCCACACCAGGTC
>DATHAP010000016.1 GCA_035489715.1 Actinomycetes bacterium | reverse complement strand
TGGAGGCCGCGAACAAGGGCGCCTGCGAGGCCGGCGGGGTGTCGGTGGGCCTGGGCATCGAGCTGCCCTTCGAGCAGGGCATGAACGAGTGGGTCGACATCGGCGTCGACTTCCGCTACTTCTTCGCCCGCAAGACGATGTTCGTGAAGTACGCGCAGGGCTTCATCGTGCTGCCCGGCGGCTTCGGCACCTTCGACGAGCTCTTCGAGGCGCTCTGCCTGGTGCAGACCCGCAAGGTCACGTCGTTCCCGGTCGTGCTGCTCGGCGAGGCCTACTGGGGCGGCCTGGTGGCCTGGCTGCGCTCGACCGTGCTGGCCGAAGGCAAGATCAAGGAGGCGGACCTCGCCCTCTTCAAGGTCACCGACGACCCGGTCGAGGCGGTCCGTTTCGTCCACCAGGCGGAGTCGGAGTGGCGGGCCGCCGCTGAGGAGGAGGCCGCCCGCGTCGCCGCCTCCGACCGGGCCGAGGCCGACGCCTCCGGAGGGCCGGAGCGCCGGCGGCAGCCCTCTCGATGAGCGCGATCTGCGTCTTCTGCTCGTCCAGCGGGCGGATCGACCCCGCGCACGTCGAGCTGGCCGCCGCGGTCGGCACCGAGCTGGCCCGGCGCGGCCACTCGCTGGTGAGCGGCGGCGGCAGCGTCAGCTGCATGGGGGCGGTGGCCCGGGCCGCGCGGGCCGGCGGCGCGCGCACCGTCGGCGTCGTGCCGCGGGTCCTGGTCGACCTGGAGGTGGCCGACCACGACGCCGACGAGCTGCTCGTCACCGACGACATGCGCAGCCGCAAGGCCGGCATGGACGAGAGGGCCGACGCGTTCCTCGCCCTCCCCGGCGGCCTCGGCACGCTCGAGGAGCTGCTGGAGATCTGGGTCTCGCGGACCCTGGCGATGCACGGTAAGCCGGTCGTCGTGCTCGACCCGGGCGGTGTCTTCGACCCGTTGCGCGCGCAGGTGGACCTGCTGGTCGAGCAGGGCTTCGTACGCCCCGAGGCGAGAGCAGCCGTGACCTGGGCGAGCGACATGCCGGCCGCGTTCGACGCGCTCGAGGCCGGGACGCAGGCCGAGCCGCTCACCGCGGCCCCGGACGAGCTGATCGAGGCCGAGCCTTAGGCCTCAGGCGAGGGCGCGACGGGCCACCGCCGGCGGGCGGCTGCCGCGGATGCTCGCCACCGTGTCGAGCACGCGGCGGGTGGCCTGCACGTCGTGCGCCCGGAAGAACCGTCCGCCGAGCCAGGCCGCCACCGCGGTCGCCGCGAGCGACGCCTCGAGCCGGTCGCCGGCCTCGGCGTCGAGCACCTCGCCGAGGAACTTCTTCCGGGACACCGCGACCAGCACCGGCCAGCCGGTGGCCGCCACCTCGTCCAGCCGCCGGGTCACCTCCAGCGAGTGGTAGGTGTTCTTGCCGAAGTCGTGCGCCGGGTCGACCAGGATCCCGTCCCGGCGCACGCCGGCGGCGACCGCGCGCGCGGCCAGCCCGGCGACCGTGGCGACCACGTCGGCCACCACGTCGTCGTAGGCGACCCGGTGCGGGTCGGTGCGCGGCGGCAGGCCGCCGGCGTGGCTGCAGACCAGGCCGGCGCCGTGCTCGGCCGCGACCACCGCCAGGCCTGGATCCGCCCCCTGCCACGGGTCGTTGAGCAGGTCGGCGCCGGCCTCGCAGGCGGCCCGGCCGACCTCCGCCCGCCACGTGTCGACGCTGATGACCAGGTCGGTGTGGCGCCGCCGAACCGCCGCCACGAAGCCCGCCGTCCGGGTGATCTCCGCCGCCGCGTCGACCGGCTCGCCGGGACCCGCCTTGACCCCTCCGAGGTCGACGACCTCGGCGCCCTCCTCGACCGCCCGGTCCACCGCTGCCATGGCGGCTGCGTCGTCCAGGTAGGCGCCTCGGTCGTAGAACGAGTCCGGCGTGCGGTTGACGATCGCCATCACGACCAGGTCCTCCGGACCGAACTCCCTCGCGCCCAGCCGCACCGTCATCGGACCAGCGTGGCACGATCGCCATCGTGTCCATCCTGCTGCTCCTGGTCCTGCTGGGCGTGATCGCGGCCATCGCGGTCGTGGCCGCCGGCCGTGGCGGGTCGCTGCCCGACGCCGACCCGGACCGCTCGTCCCGCGGCGTGCTGCCGAGCGGCCCGGTCGACCGGGCCGCCGTCAACGGCCTCCGGTTCACCCTCGCCTTCCGCGGCTACCGCATGAACGAGGTGGACGACGTGCTGGACCGGCTCCTCGACGAGCTCGACGAGCGCGACCGCCGGATCGCCGAGCTGGAGGGACGCACATGGCCGAGCTCGTCCTGACCCAGGACGTCGACGCTCCCGCCGAGCAGGTCTGGGAGGCCCTCACCGACTGGGCGGCCCATGACCGGTGGATGCTGCTGACCCGCGCCGAGGGCGACCGGGCCGAGGGCGGCGAGATCAGGGCCTTCACCGGCATCGGCCGGCTCGGCTTCCTCGACACGATGACCATCACCGTCTGGGAGCCGCCGCGCCGGGCCGTGGTCCGGCACACCGGCAAGGTCGTCCGCGGCTCGGGTGCGTTCGAGGTCGAGGACCTCGGCGCCGGCCGCTCCCGTGTCGTGTGGTCGGAGTGGGTGCTGCTGCCTCTCGGCGCCATCGGGCAGCTCGTCTGGCCGGTGGCGCGCATCCCGCTGCGCGTGCTGCTGCAGGTGTCGTTGCGCCGCCTCGCGCGGTACGTCGTCGCGCAGCCGTGACGGGCCCGGTCCCGGGGCCGGACGGCCGGCCACGCTGCCCGTGGGGTGCCGGGCCGTCGACCGACTACCTGAGCTACCACGACGAGGAGTGGGGCCGGCCGCTGCACGGGGACACCGAGCTCTTCGAGCGGGTCAGCCTCGAGGCCTTCCAGTCCGGCCTGTCCTGGCTGACCATCCTGCGCAAGCGGCCGGCCTTCCGGGCCGCCTTCGCCGGCTTCGACCCGGCCGTGGTCGCGACCTTCGACATCGACGACGAGACGCGCCTGCTCGCCGACGCGGGCATCGTGCGCAACCGGGCCAAGGTCGCGGCCACCATCGCCAACGCGCGAGCCGTCCTCGCGCTGGACAGGTCGCTGAGCGAGCTGCTGTGGTCTTTCGCGCCGGACCCTCCAAGGGCTGCGCCACGCACGTCGGCCGACGTGCCGGCGGTCACCCCCGAGTCGACCGCCATGGCCAAGGCGCTCAAGCGCGAGGGGTTCCGCTTCGTGGGGCCGACCACGGCGTACGCCCTCATGCAGGCGACCGGCATGGTGAACGACCACCTCGCCGGCTGCGACTTCCGCTGACCGACAGCAGACCCACTCTTCCGCTGACCGGGCCCTCTGCCGCCAGGTAGAGGACTTTCGGTCCTGCTCCGGCCGGGCGGACGCGCCCAGGGTCAGGGCATGGGAGAGGCGGTGCAGGTCCCGGTCGACCACCTCGACGTCCGCGCGGTCCGCCGCCGGCTCGACCGCAGCATCGCCGCCCTGGGCGAGATGCTGCGGGACGGGCAGCTCGACGTGCGCGCCGACAGCTGCGGCTTCGAGGTCGAGCTCGACCTGGTCGACCCCCTCGGCCGTCCCCGGCTGGTCAACCCGGCGGTGCTGCGCTCCCTCGCCCGGCGCGACGTGCAGGCGGAGCTGTCGCGCTTCAACCTCGAGCTCAACCTCGACCCCCGACCGCTGCGGGGAGACGTGCTGCGCCGGCTCGACGACGAGCTGAGCGGGGCGCTGACCGCGGTCAGCGGGGTCGCGCAGGAGGTCGGGGCGACGGCGATGGCCGTCGGGACGCTGCCGACCCTGCACGCCGGGGACCTGACGGTCGAGCACCTGTCCGAGAACCCGCGCTACGCGCTGCTGGACTCGGCCCTCGCGCGTGCCCGCCGCGGAGTCGTGCACCTCGACATCAGCGGACCCGAGCCGCTGACCCTGACGACCTCGAGCATCGCGATCCAGGCCGCGGCGACCAGCCTCCAGGTGCACCTGCAGGTCGCGCCGGACGACTTCGCCCGCTACTACAACGCCGCCCAGGCGGTCAGCCCGGCACTGGTCGCGGTCAGCGGCAACGCACGCTTCCTGCTCGGGCACCGGCTGTGGCACGAGACGCGCATCCCGCTCATCGAGCAGTCCCTCGACATCCGCACCCGTCGGGAGCGTGCGGTGCCGGCCCAGCACCCGCCGCGGGTCTGGTTCGGCGACCGTTGGGTGGCCTCACCCCTGGAGGTGCTCGACGACAACGTGCGCCGGATGCCCCCGCTGCTGCCGCTGGTCGAGACGGCCGATCCGCTCGACGAGCTGCGCGACGGGCGGGTGCCGACGCTGCACGACCTGCGGCTGCACAACGGCACCATCTGGCGCTGGAACCGCCCGGTCTACGACGTGCAGCACGACCACCCCCACCTGCGGATCGAGAGCCGGGTGATGCCCAGCGGGCCGACCGGCGCCGACATGGCGGCCAACTCCGCGTTCTACCTCGGCCTGGTCCGTGCGGTCGCCGACCGTGGCCGGCCCCTGACCGAGCTGATCGAGTTCGACACCGTCGCCGGCGACCTGCGGGCCGCCGCCAGGTACGGGCCGGCCGCGGTGCTGTGCTGGGCCGACCGGGACCGGCCGGTGCGCCGGCCGGCGGACCGCCTGGTGCTCGACACGCTGCTCCCGCTCGCGGCCGAGGGACTGCGCGCCTGGCACGTCGACGAGGCCGACGTCAGCCGCTACCTCGGTGTCGTCGCCGACCGGATCGCCCGGCGCTCGACCGGCAGCGAGTGGCAGGACCGCACGGTGACCCGGCTCGAGGCCCAGGGCGCGCCGCGCGAGGCGGCGCTGCGCGAGACGGTGCGCCGGTACGTCGCGCACGCCCGGACCGGCGCGCCGGTGCACACGTGGGACTGACTCAGCGGTTGCGGAAGGCCTCGAGGCCGGCCCGGGCCCGGTCCCGCACCTGGTGCTGCAGCACCGGCGTCCAGCCGAGCAGCAGGCCGCTGCGGCCGAGCGCCTGGCGGGCCCAGCGCCAGAAGTCGAAGTCGTCCTGCTGGTCGACGATGCGGCCGCTCCGGTCGAAGCGGAACACCGAGCGGACGTCGTTGAGGACCGGCCGGCCGGTCTGGCCGAAGGTGTAGCGCGCGACCCAGTGCGCCGTGCCGCGGTCGGCCTCCGCGTCGCGCCCGACCAGCTCGACCGACATGTCCTGGGCGCGGGCGGTGAGCATCCGCCACATGTCGCCCGGCTCGCCGTCGGAGAGCCCGACGAAGACCGGGTCGGTGAAGGTGGCCTCCGGCGCGTAGAGCCCGGCCATGGTCTCCCCGTCGCCGCGGTCGAGGGCGGCGTAGAGCGCCTCGATCGTCCGCAGGTTGTCCTCCGCGGCCACCTCAGCGGCCCTCGAAGACCGGCGTCTGCTTCTGCAGGAAGGACTCCACCGCGCCGACGTGGTCGTCCGACGAGCCGGTGAGCTCCATCATCTGCTGCTCGAAGGCGAGCGACTCGGCCAGGCCGTGCCCGGCCGAGTAGGCGAGCGCCTGGCGGATCGCCCCGAGCGCCAGCGTCGGACCCTGCGCCAGGCGCCCGGCCAGCTCCCGCGCCCGGGTGGTCACCTGGTCGGCCGGGACCACCTCGGTGAGCAGGCCCAGCTCGTACGCCTGGGCGGCGGTGAGGGTAGGGCCGAGCATGAGCAGCTCCTTGGCCTTCGCCAGCCCCACGAGCCGCGGCAGCGTCCACGACGACCCGGAGTCCGCGGAGAGCCCGACCGCCGAGAACGCCATCGTGAACTTCGCGGACTCGGCCGCGACCCGGAAGTCGCAGGCGAACGCGAAGGCCGCGCCCGCCCCGGCCGCCGTGCCGTTGACCGCGGCGACGACCGGCTTCGGCATCGTCGCCAGCAGGGTGGCGATCGGCGTGTAGTGCTCAGGCACCGTCGACCACACGGCGTCCCGGTCGTCGCGCAGGTTGCCGGCGTGCTCAGCCAGGTCCTGCCCGACGCAGAACGCGCGTCCGCTCCCGGTCAGGAGCACGGCGCGCACCGCGTCGTCCTCGGCGAGCGCGGCCAGGGTGTCGCGCAGCGCGACCTTCAGCTCGGTGTCGAGGGCGTTCATCGCGTCCGGCCGGTCCAGGGTCACGGTCGCGACGGCGTCGGAGGTCTCGAGGCGCAGGACGTCGGGCACGGGTCTCCTCCGGGTGGGGGTGTGGCCCGATCAGGGTGCCAGCGTCAGGCAGCTGTCGACGAAGCGGGTCGCCCCCGGGCGCAGCCGCTCGCTCTCCGAGTCGAAGAACTCGGCCGACTTCTCGCCGGGCCAGTCGTCGGGGAGCAGCGCACGGGGCAGGCCCGGGTCGAGGAAGAGGAACTTTCGCCACTCGTGGACCAGCCGCGAGCGGGTGGCGAAGGCCGTCTCGTCGTCGGGGTCCGGCCCCGCGGCCGAGACGAGGGACTCCGCGTCCGAGAGCCATCGGGCGTACGCCCGGGCCAGTCCCTCGACGTCCCACGCCCGGCGGACCAGGCCGATCGAGTCGCCGTCGTGGCGGGCGGTGAAGCGCTCGGCGCGCACGCCCTCGACCTCGAGCAGCGAGTCGACCTCCTCCGACCACCGCGGCCCGATCCACGTCGCGTCGTCGAGCTGCGCGAAGCCGAGGAACGTCATGCCGGCCCGGACCCGGTCGCGCCGGCTGCGCTCGCCGGGGAGCGACGTGACCGCCAGGTGCCAGATGCCCTCCCAGCCGTGGGCCTGCGTCCGGTAGATGCGGGTCGCGGCGTCGTCGAGGCGGCGCACCGCCCGCGGGGTGAGCTCGTAGCCCGGTCCGCCGTCGAGCCGGACCGGGTGCAGCCAGCCCTGCCGCACCATGCGCGACACCGCGGTGCGCACGGCGGGTGCGGCCACCCCGAGAGGGGCGAGCAGCCGCACCAGGGCGGCGACTGGTGCCCGCCCGCCACGCGACCGCAGGTGGTCGCCGTAGAGGTCGAACAGGGCCGATCGCGCGTTCACGCTTCTCGTCCTCCGGGGGGCCGAGTGGGCGCCGCGTTTCGCGCGCCGGGGGTTTCGCGGGATAATGCCCCAACACACACGCCGTGTCGACGTCTTGCGGGCTGCAGCGGGTCCGATCCGTCTGCTGGCGTGCACAAGCGAAGGGAGCCAGCATGGCGGCCATGAAGCCGCGAACGGGCGACGGTCCGCTCGAGGTCACCAAGGAGGGGCGAGGCATCGTCATGCGCGTCCCGCTCGAGGGTGGCGGGCGACTCGTCGTCGAGCTCTCGGCCGACGAGGCCGGTGCGCTCGGAGACGCGCTCAAGACCGCGGTCGGCTGACCGCTCGCTCTGCGGAGCGCCAGCAGCACGACAGGACCTTCGGCCCCGGCCCGCGATGCGGGTCGGGGCCGAACCGTCGAGAGGGGACGAGGTGGCCCTACCCGGGCTGACCGTCGAGACCGCGCCGCTGACCGGCACCACCGCCGAGGTGGTGGCCCTGGCGGTGCGGTCGGTCGACGGGAGGCCGGCCGCGAGCGAGGACGCCGTCGCGCTCGCCCGGAGCCTGGGGCTGCACCTGGCGACCGGCCTGGAGCGGGCTCGGGCCAAGGGTGACGCCGGCGAGGTCGTCGAGCTGGCGGTCACCGACCCCGCCGTGCCGACCCGGCGCCTGCTGCTGGTCGGTGTCGGGGCGGGGTCGCCGCTGCACCTGCGCCGAGCCGGGGCGGCGGCCGCCCGACGCGCCGCCGGCGCCGGCACGCTCGCGACCGACCTGGCCGCCGGCCGGGACGAGGCCGCCGTCCGGGCCGTGGTGGAGGGGGCACTGCTCGCGGCGTACCGGTTCCGCGCCGAGGGAGCCGCCCGCGACCCGAGGACCGCCCCGGTGGGCGGCATCACGGTGCACGTCGGCCGGGGCTCGCCGGCCCGGGGCGCTGCCCGAGCCGTCGAGCAGGCCACCGTCGCCGCGACCGCTGCCCATCGCGCCCGCGACCTCGCCAACACCCCGTCGCAGCTCAAGGACCCGGCCTGGCTGGCCCGCCAGGCCCGCGACCTCGGGCGGCGTGCCGGGCTCGAGGTGACGGTGCGCGACCAGCGGGCACTGGAGGCCGAGGGGTTCGGCGGCATCCTCGCCGTCGGCGCCGGGTCGGCCCGGCCGCCGCGGCTGGTGGAGCTGGCCTACCGGCCAGGCGGCCGGCGGCTGCCCCATGTCGTGCTGGTGGGCAAGGGCATCACGTTCGACTCCGGCGGCCTGTCGCTCAAGCCGCGCGAGGCGATGGTGCCGATGAAGACCGACATGGCCGCGGGCGGAGCCGTCATCGCTGCGATGGCCGCCCTGCGCGACGCGGGCGTGCGGGCCCGGGTCACCGCCCTGGTGCCCGCGGCCGAGAACCTCCCCGGGGGGTCGGCCCTGCGGCCGCAGGACGTCGTCACGCACTACGGCGGGCGCACCGTCGAGGTGCTCAACACCGACGCCGAGGGGCGGCTGGTGCTCGCCGACGCCCTCGCCTACGCCGACGCCCACCTCGACCCCGACCTGCTCGTCGACCTGGCCACCCTGACCGGTGCGGCGTCGCTGGGGCTGGGCCGCCGGCACGCGGCCCTCTACAGCACCGACGAGGAGCTGGCCGTCGGCCTGATCGCGGCCGGCGAGAGCAGCGGCGAGCGCCTGTGGCGGATGCCGCTCGTCGAGGACTACCGGTCGGCCATGGACTCCGACGTCGCCGACCTGCGCAACACCTCGGGCGACCCGCACGTGTCCGGCGGGTCGATCACGGCGGCGCTGTTCCTGCGCGAGTTCACCGGCGGCCGGCCGTGGGCCCACCTCGACATCGCCGGGCCGGCCCGCGCCGACCGGGACGAGCACGAGGTGACCCGGGGCGGCACCGGCTTCGGCGCCCGGCTGCTGGTGCGCTGGCTGGAGGGTTTGGCGGGCCGACCGTCCTAGGCGGTCTTGACCGCGACGAGCAGCCCGTCGCCCGCCGGGAGCAGGGCGGTGGTCAGCCGCTCGTCCTCGCGCACCGCGCGACCCAGCTCGCGCACCGCGGTCGTGTCCTCGTCCCGCTGGGTCGGGTCGGCGACCCGGTCGTGCCAGAGCGCGTTGTCGAACGCCACGACGCCGCCGGGTCGCAGCAGCCGCAGCGCCTGCTCCAGGTAGCCGGGGTACTCCTGCTTGTCGGCGTCGCAGAAGACGAGGTCGTAGGCGCCGTCGGTGAGCCGGGGCAGGACGTCGAGCGCCTCGCCGGAGATCAGCCGCACCCGGTTCGACGCGATGCCGGCCTCGGCGATGGTCTCGCGGGCCGCCCGGTGGTGCTCGGGCTCCACGTCGATGGTCGTGAGGACCCCGTCCGGCCGCATCCCGCGGAGCAGCCACACCGAGCCCACGCCGGCCCCGGTGCCGATCTCCACGACCGCCTTGGCGCCGATGGCGGCGGCCAGGACCGCGAGGGCGGCCCCGCCCCCCTGGCCGATCGGCTGGCAGCCCAGCTCGACGCCCTTGCCGCGGGCGGTGGTCAGGACCTCGTCCTCCACCACGAACTCCTCGGCGTAGGTCCAGCTCGTCGCAGCGATCCCGGTGATGGCGGCCTCCCGGCGGGTGGTCATGAGCGGCGGGAGCGGTAGGACCCCGCCCGTGGTGCGCCGGAGCCTAGCGGAGGGAACCCCGCCGGCCGGGGTGTCGTTGCAGGGGGACACCAGGTCGCCGGAGGAACACCCGGCAGCCTGCCGAGGTGGCTCCGTGCTGGTCCGAGGAAGGAAGACGAGGCACCATGGGTGCAGTGGCCGTCGCAGGACGACCAGCGCGACCGGTACGGCTCACCAGCCGCTCCGGCCGGGCGGAAGGAGCGCGGGTGGCCGAGCCGACCCCGCAGCCCGGCACGCCCGACGCCGCCCTCCCGGCCGTGGACGCCTCGAACGCCTCGGACGCCTCGGTGGCGGCCTGGACGCCGCCGAGCTGGGACGAGATCGTCCAGACCCACTCCGCGCGGGTCTACCGGCTGGCCTACCGGCTCACCGGCAACCCGCACGACGCCGCCGACCTGACCCAGGACGTCTTCGTCCGAGTCTTCCGGTCGCTCTCGACCTACAGCCCAGGCACCTTCGAGGGCTGGCTGCACCGCATCACCACCAACCTGTTCCTGGACCAGGTCCGCCGCAAGCAGCGGATCCGCTTCGACGCGCTGGGCGAGGACGCCGGTGAGCGCCTCGCGGCCCGCGACGCCGGCCCGGCCCAGGTCTACGACGACAACCACTTCGACGACGACGTCCAGCGGGCCCTGGACGACCTGCCGCCCGACTTCCGGGCCGCGGTAGTCCTGTGCGACATCGAGGGCCTCTCCTACGAGGAGATCGCTGCCACGCTGGGCATCAAGCTCGGCACCGTCCGCAGCCGCATCCACCGCGGCCGGTCCCAGCTGCGCTCCGCTCTCGAGCACCGGGCGCCGGGCCGCCGGCCGGTCGAGGAGCGTCCGGAATGACCCACCTCGGCGACCGCATCGCTGCGCTGGTCGACGGCGAGCTCGGGCACCAGGACCGCGACCGCGCGCTGGCCCATGTCGCCCACTGCGCCCGGTGCCGCGAGGAGCTCGACGAGCAGCGGGCGGTCCGCGCCCTGCTGGCCGGCAGCGCCGCGCCGGCGCCCTCGGCCCAGACGGTGGAGGCGCTGCTCTCGCTCGCGGCGCCGGGCGGGCCGCTGCCGCCGCGGGCCCGCACCATGCCGCAGGGCCCGCTGGTCCCCGAGCTGCCGCCGCCGGGTCGGTTCGGCCGCTCGGGAAATCGCCCGCCGCGCGGGTCCCGCGACCCGCAGCGCGCGGCCGACCGGGCCGACTCACGGCGCCCCGGCGACGCGGCCGCCCGCCGGCAGAGGTCCGCCGGGAGGGGCCGGCTGGTCGCCGCCGGCGCCCTGTCCGTGGCCGGTCTGGTGCTGGGCACCGCGTTCGTCGCCGGCGGTACCGAGAACGGCGGCGGGCCGGTCGTCACGCCGGTCGCCCAGCTGACCGTCGAGCACGGCCGCACGGCCACCGCCGTGACGGTCGGCGACCCCGCGTTCGGCCTCACGGCCGGCCTGACCGGGCTCCCGTCGGGGATCGGCGAGCCCACCTCGTCCGGACGGTGAGACGGCTCGCACCGGCCGTCGGGGCCACGGTCGCCGTGCTCCTCGTGGGGTCGCTGGCGCTGTTCGTGCTCCTCGTCGGGCCGCCCGGGGAGCCCGCGCGCGACGACGCCGACCGCCCGGACCGGACCCGCCCGCGGCCCGACGTCGACCCGGCCGCCCGTGCCTTGCTGCGCGCCGCTTCCGCGGGCCCGGCAGCCTGGGCGTACGAGGGGACGCAGATGGCGTCCGCCTGGGAGCCAGGAGCCGCGTCCCGGGTCGCCACCTTCGAGGTGGCCCACGACCCGCGGGACGTCACCACCACCTGGTGGGACCCGAGGCGCCCTGACCGGGTGCATACGGCCGTCCCCTCCCGGCCCTCGTTGCTAGGCACCGGCGCCGTCGGCCTGCTGGTGCGGCACTACTCGGTGCGCAGCGACGGCTCCGAGGACGTGGCCGGCCGGCCGACCGCCGTCGTGGCCGCCTACCGCCCCGGCACCGCCGCCGACGACGTCGTGGCCCGGTTCTGGCTGGACGAGGAGTCCGGCGTCGTCCTGCGGCGCGAGGTCTACGCCCCGTCCGGCCGGGCGACCCGCCAGAGCGTGTTCCTCGACATCGACCTGTGGGAGGCCGACGGGGACGGGGAGAGCGGCGGGGACGGGGACAGCGGCGACGCGGACAGCGTGCCCAGCCCGGCCGCCACCGACGACGGGCGGCCCTGGCCGACGGCGATGGACGCGGCCGCGGTCGCGCGGATGAGCAGCTACGGCTGGAACTGCCCGCGGCACCTGCCAGGCCCCCTGCAGCTGGTGGACGCCCGCCGCGGCGGCAAGGACTCCCCGATCGTGCACCTCAGCTACGCCGACGGCATCGCCAGCATCTCGGTGTTCCAGCAGCACGGCCGGCTCGACCCGGCGAGCGTGGCCGGCTACCGGCGCACCGAGGTCGACGGCGACCAGGTCTGGGTCCGGGACTCGGTGCCGCGCCGCATCGTGTGGTCCAGCGGCGGACAGGTCTACACCGTCGTCGCGGACGCGCCGCAGCGTACGGTGGACCGAGCAGTCGTGCTGCTGCACGAGCGCGCGGACCAGGGTGAGGGCGGCCCGGTGGACCGGCTGGGCCGTGGCCTGGACCGGGTGGCCTCCTGGTTCAACCCGTTCGAGTAGCCCGCGCGAAGCCCACCAGCACCCTTCCCCCAGCCCGGGAGCACGACGGATGACCGACGAGCAGCGCCGCCCGGACGAGGCCGCGCCGGACGACTCGCCCTGGTGGGCGCGCTCGCCGCAGGAAGCGTGGGCTGCCGCACCGGAGCAGTCCCACGCACATGAGCGGCCCCACGCAGCGGAGCAGGCCGCCGCGGCGGAGACGTCCGCCCCGGCGGAGAGGTCGTCCCCCGCGGAGGCCCCCGGCCCCGGCCACGAGGCACCTCCGGCCGCCGACCGGGAGCCGGCGGCGCAGGCGGGCTCCGCGTCGTACGACCCCTGGTCGGACACCGAGGTGATCGACCGCGGGCCCTATGACCCGTGGGCCCTCACCGACACCATCGGCCAGGACCGTTCGAAGGAGAAGGGCCGACCGGCCAGGACCCCGGTGCTGGTGGCCCTCGCCGCGGCGGTCGCCCTCGTGGCGGGCAGCGTGGGCGGAGCGGTCGGCTACCTGCTCGCCGAGCGGGACGACGGTGGCGTCACCGTGGACGGGTCCAACCTCGGCAGCGCACCGGCGCGCAGCGTCGACCGGCCGGCCCGCAGCATCCCCGGGGTGGCCGCCCGCGTGCTGCCGAGCGTGGTCCAGATCAAGGTCGACACCTCCCAGGGCCTGGCCACCGGCTCGGGGTTCGTCCTGGACGACGAGGGCCTGCTGGTCACCAACAACCACGTCGTCGACGGTGCGGAAGGCGCGGTTGACGTGTCGTTCGTCGACGGCACCACGGCCCCCGCGGACGTCGTGGGCACCTCGGCGAGCTATGACATCGCGGTGCTGAGGGTGGACGCGGAGAACCTCCCTGCACTGCCGCTGGGCAACTCCGACTCGGTCGTCGTCGGCGACCCGGTCGTGGCGATCGGGTCGCCGCTGGGGCTGTCCGGCACCGTCACCAGCGGCATCGTCAGCGCCAAGAACCGTCCGGTGACCGCGGGAGACGAGGGCGGCGGTGACAGCGCCTACATCAACGCGATCCAGACCGACGCCGCGATCAACCCGGGCAACTCCGGCGGGCCGCTTGTCAACCTCGAGGGCGAGGTCGTCGGCGTCAACTCCGCGATCGCCACCGTCGGCGGCAGCCTTACCGGCGAGACCGGCGGCAACATCGGCGTGGGGTTCGCTATCCCGATCAACCAGGTGCGACGCACGGTGGAGCAGATCATCGACACCGGCGAGGCGCAGTTCCCGATCATCGGCGCGAGCCTCGACGGCGGCTATGACGGCGACGGCGCCCGCATCGCCACGACCTCGGCTGCCGACGGCACCCCGCCGATCGTGCCGGACGGGCCGGCCGAGCAGGCCGGCCTGCAGCCGGGCGACGTGATCCTGGCCATCGACGGCACGGCGGTGGGCGACAGCTCCGAGCTGATCGTGGCGATCCGCAGCCGCCAGCCGGGGGACACGGTGCGGCTCACCGTCCGCCGGGGCGACGACGAGCGCGAGGTCACCGTCACGCTCGGCGCCACGGAGGGATGAGAGGATCGCGGCGTGCTCGACATCGGCGCTGGCGAGTTCCTCGCGCTCGGCGTGGTGGCGGTCATCGTGCTCGGCCCGGAGCGGCTGCCGCGCTACGCCGCGGAGGCGGCCCGAGTGGTGCGCAAGGTGCGCCGGCTGGCCGACGACGCACGGGCCGAGGTCAGCAAGGAGCTCGGCCCCGAGTTCGGTGACGTCTCGCTGCGTGACCTGAACCCGCGCACCATGGTCCGCAAGCACCTGCTGGACCCCATCGACCTCGACTCCCTCGACGGTCCCGACGAGCGGGCGCAGCGGCGGCCGGGCCCGCGCCCCCCGGCCGGCGACGACGCCGCCGGGACGCCCGCGGCAGACGACCCGCCGCGCTACGACCCGGACGCCACCTAGCGCCCGGCGGGGGTCAGGCCCAGCGAGCGGCCGACCAGGCCGCGGGCCCGGCGGCCGAGCTGGTCGGCGACCTGCTGCAGCGCCTGCGACGCCGGGGCCGACGGGTCGTCGAGGATCAGCGGGCGACCGGTGTCGCCGCCCTCGCGCAGCCGGGTGTCCAGCGGCACCTGGCCCAGCAGGGGCACCGGCGCACCGAGCGAGCGGCTCAGGCCGTCGGCGACCGCCTGGCCGCCGCCGCTGCCGAAGACGTCGACCCGCTCCCCGCAGTGCGGGCACGGCAGCCAGCTCATGTTCTCGACCACGCCGGCGATCTGCTGGTGGGTCTGCAGGGCGATGGTGCCGGCCCGCTCGGCGACCTCGGCCGCCGCCTGCTGCGGGGTCGTGACGACGAGCAGCTCGGCCGGCGGCACCAGCTGGGCCACCGAGATGGCGATGTCGCCGGTGCCGGGCGGCAGGTCCATCAGCAGGACGTCGAGGTCTCCCCAGAAGACGTCCGAGAGGAACTGCTGCAGGGCCCGGTGCAGCATCGGGCCGCGCCAGACCACGGGCGCGTTGTCGGCGACGAACATCCCGATCGAGATGACCTTCACGTCGTGCGCCGACGGCGGCATGATCATGTCCTCGACCTGGGTGGGCCGGCCGGTGACGCCGAGCATGCGGGGCACCGAGTGCCCGTAGATGTCCGCGTCGACCACGCCGACCGACAGGCCGCCGCGGGCCATCGCCGCGGCCAGGTTGACCGTCACCGAGGACTTGCCGACTCCGCCCTTGCCGGACGCCACCGCGTAGACCCGGGTCAGGGAGCCGGGCTTGGCGAAGGGGATCTCCCGCTCGGTGACGCCGGACTCGGCGCGCAGCCGGGCCTGCATCTCCTGGCGCTGCGTCGCCGACATGACGTCGAGGTCGACCTGCACGCCGGTGACGCCTTCGAGGGCGCCGACCGCGGTGGTGACCCGCGAGGTGATCGTGTCGCGCATCGGGCAGCCGGCGACCGTGAGGTAGACGCCGACCGTGACCGACCCGTCGGGCGAGACGTCGACGGACTTGACCATCCCGAGGTCGGTGATCGGCTTGCGGATCTCGGGGTCGTCGACGGTCGCCAGGGCGGCGTGGACCGCGTCCGTGCTGGGTGCGGGCATGCCGCGATGCTACGTCGGCGCCGGGGGCGACTACGATCCCAGTCATGCCGCCGGGGGTCCTGAGCGACCAGCAGCTTGCCGCCTGGCGGCTCTTCCTGCGCGCGCACGCCCGGGTGATCCGCCGGCTCGAAGCCGACCTGATGGCCCAGCACCAGCTCCCGCTCGGGTCGTACGACGTCCTCGTCCAGCTCGTGGAGGCGCCGGACCGCCGGCTGCGGATGTCGGAGCTGGCCGAACGGGTCCTGCTGTCGCGCAGCGGCCTGACCCGGCTCGTCGACCGGATGGAGCGCGAGGGCCTGGTCCGCCGCGAGCCCTGCGAGGACGACGCACGCGGGCTCTACACCGTCCTCACCGACGTCGGCTACGACCGGTTGCGAGGGGCTAGCGGCACCCATCTGCGCGGGGTGCTCGAGCACGGCACCGGCCGGCTCGACGACGCCGAGGCGCACGAGCTCGCCGACCTGCTGGCCCGCATCGCGGACGACCACCAGGTCGCGCCCCCTCGGCCGGGCGAGGGTCGGACCACGGGCCCGGTCAGTCGCGCGGGCTGACCCGCGCGACCTCCTGGAACGTCGTCTCGCCGGCCAGGGCCTTCGCCAGGGCGGCGTCGCGCAGCGTGCGCAGACCCGTCGCGGCCCCGACGATGGCGCGCTCGGTCGGGTCGCGGCCCAGGACCCGGCGCAGGTGCTGGTCCACGAGCAGCACCTCGTAGATGCCGGTCCGCCCGCGGTAGCCCGAGGTGCCGCAGTCGGCGCAGCCCTCACCGCGCAGCGGGGTAGTCCCCGCGAGCATCGACGGGTCGAGGCCGAGCGTCTCGAGCAGCGCAGGCTCGGGGTCGTCGGGCACGGCGCAGCTGGGGCACGGCCGCCGGACCAGCCGCTGGGCGACCACGGCGCTCAGCGCCGAGGCGACCATGAAGGGCTCGACGCCGATGTCGACCAGCCGCGTCATGGCCGACACCGCGCTGTTGGTGTGCAGCGTGGTGAGCACCAGGTGGCCGGTGAGGGAGGCCCGCACCGCCAGCCCGGCGGTCTCGCTGTCGCGGATCTCGCCGAGCAGCACCACGTCGGGGTCCTGCCGGAGCACCGCGCGCAGCCCGCGGCTGAAGGTCAGCCCGCTGCGCTCGTGCACCTGGACCTGGGTGATGCCGGTCATCTGCACCTCGACCGGGTCCTCGAGGGTGACGATGTTGCGCTCGGTCGAGTGGATGTCGGCGAGGGCGGAGTAGAGCGTGCTGGTCTTGCCGGCTCCGGTCGGTCCGGTGATGAGCACCAGGCCCTGCACGGCCGACAGGGCGTGCCGCAGCACGGCCAGCTGGTCCGGCTCGAGACCCAGCCCGTCCAGGGGCGGGATCTGGTCGGCGCGGGCGAGCAGCCGCACGACGACCTTCTCGCCGTGGATCGACGGCAGGGTCGACACCCGGGCGTCGACGTGCTGGCCGTCGACGGTGATCCGGGTCCGGCCGTCCTGCGGCAGCCGGCGCTCGGCGATGTCGAGGCCGGAGACGATCTTCAGGCGGCTCACGACGGAAGCCATCGCGCTGCGCGGCACCGACATGACGTCGCGCAGCACGCCGTCGACGCGGTAGCGGACCCGCAGCGTCTCGCGCTGCGGCTCGAGGTGGATGTCGCTGGCGCCGGCCCGCACGGCGTCGGCGAGGACCAGGTTGACCAGCCGGACGGTCGGGGCGTCGTCGGCACTGGCGCCGCCGTCCTCCGCCTCGGGGGACGCCAGCTCGATCTCGTCGAAGTAGGTGGTGACGTCGGTGGAGTCCTCGGACAGCGACCAGACCCGGGTGAGGTGGTCGCGGACCTGGGTCTCGGTCGCCACCAGGATGGTCAGCTCGCTCACACCGGTGTGCAGCCGTACGTCGTCGAGAGCCACCACGTCGGTCGGGTCGGTGACCGCGACGGTGAGCCGGTCGTCGTCCCTGGCCACCACGATGACGCCGAGGCGCTGGGCGACCCCGCGGGACAGCAGCCGCACCGCGTCGGCTGAGAGGGGGACCTTGGTCAGGTCGGCGACCTCCAGGCCGAGCTGGCCGGCGAGGCAGTCGGCGATCTGGCGCTCGGTCGCGAAGCCGAGGTCGACCAGGACGTGCCCGAGCCGCCGTCGCGAGCCGATGATCGAGCGCTGCGCGGCCAGCGCCTCGGCCAGCTCGTCCCCGGTCACGACCCCGGCGTCGACGAGCAGGTCACCGAGGCGTAGGCGGTCCGGGACGGGGGAGCTCACCCCTTGAGCATCGGGAGCCGGGCCGGGGAACTTCAGCGCTGCTCGCGCACCGTCTCGGCGTCGACGGCCCGTCGCTCCCCGATCCCGTCGATGTCCTCGAGGAGCTGGCGCAGCTCCGAGCGCAGGAAGTCGCGGGTGGCGACGTCACCGACCGCGATCCGCAGCGAGGCCAGCTCGCGGGTCAGGTAGTCGGTGTCGGCGATGTTGCGCTCGGCCCTGGCCCGGTCCTGCTCGTACTGCACCCGGTCGCGGTCGGCCTGGCGGTTCTGGGCCAGAAGGATCAATGGTGCGGCGTACGACGCCTGCAGCGACAGCATCAGGGTGAGGAAGACGAACGGGTAGTCGTCGAAGATCAGCGCCTCGGCGACGACGTTCCAGACCAGCCAGACCACCACGAACACGGTCATGTAGACCAGGAACCGGCCGGTGCCGATGAACCGCGCGATGCGCTCGCTGAAGCGCCCGAAGGCCTCCGGGTCGTAGGTCGGCGTCGGCATCAGCGAGCGGCGGATCTCCCGCGGCTGGTCGAGGCGGGCGCTCCGGCGCGGCTCGCGCGGCTCACGGGCCACGGGACACCTCCGGCTCGCCGTCGGTGACACCCTCAGCCATCATCGCCCGGTCGCGGGCCCGCCAGTCGTCGGGCAGCAGGTGGTCGAGGACGTCGTCCACCGTCACCGCGCCCAGCAGGTGGTCCGCCTCGTCCACGACCGGCACGGCCACCAGGTTGTACGTCGCCAGGTGGTGCGTGATCTCGCCCAGCGGCACCTCTGGCCGGAGCGCCTCGATGCCCTGGTCCACGACGCCGCTCACCAGCGCGGACGGGGGCTCCCGCAGCAGCCGCTGGATGTGCGCGATGCCGATGTAGCGCCCGGTCGGCGTCTCGAGCGGGGGGCGGCACACGTAGACCTGAGCGGCGAGAGCAGGGGAGAGCTCGGGCTGGCGGACCCGGGCGAGCGCGTCGGCGACGGTGGCGTCGGGCGGCAGGACGACCGGGTCGGTCGTCATCATGCCGCCGGCCGTGTCGTCGGAGTAGGCGAGCAGCCGGCGCAGCGGGGCCGCCTCGTCCGGCTCCATCAGCTCGAGCAGCTTCTCGGCGTCGGCCTGCGGCAGCTCGGACAGGAGGTCCGCCGCGTCGTCGGGCTGCATCGCCTCGAGCACGTCGGCCGCGCGCTCCTCCTCCAGCTTGCCCAGGATCTCGACCTGGTCGTCCTCGGGCAGCTCCTCGAGGACGTCGGCCAGCGTCTCGTCGTCGAGCGCCGCGGCGACCTCGGCCCGGCGCTTGGCGGACAGGCCGTGCAGCACGGTGGCGAGGTCGGCCGCGTTGAGCTTCTCGAACGTCGCCAGCAGGTTGGCCGCGCCCTGGCCGTGCTCGTCGATGCTGAAGCCGCTGACGTCGCGCCACTCGAGGACGAAGGCCTCGCCGCGACGGCGCAGGCCCTTGCCCGGACGCCGGACGAAGACCCGGGTGACCGCCCAGTCGCGGGTGCGCTGCTGCTCGATGCCGACGTCCTCGACGGTCACCCGCGAGCCGTCCTCCACGAGGACGACGGTGCGGTCCAGCATCTCGCCGAGCACCAGCGTCTCGGTCGGCCGCTGCTGGAACCGGCGCATGTTCACCAGGCCGGTCGTGATGACGTGGCCGGCGTCGATCGAGGTGACCCGGGTCATCGGGACGAAGATGCGCCGGCGGCCGGGCACCTCGACGACGAGCCCGAGGACCCGGGGCTCCTCGGTGCCGACCCGCAGCGTCACCACGACGTCGCGCACCCGCCCCACCTGGTCGCCCATCGGGTCGAAGAGCGGACGGCCGGCGAGGCGTGCCACGAAGACTCTTGTCGGCGCGCCGGTCACGAGAAGCCAGGCTACCGTCGCGACCGCATCGAACCGTGGCACGACCTACCATGCGGTCAGCCGTGCTGCGCCCGGCCGCCGGTGCGCGCGGGTGAGGAGGGAGGGGCCGAGATGGCTGCGTCGACGCTTCTGCCGCGATCGGCTGCGGACCGTCCGTCCTGGCCGCTCACCGGCCGGCACGCCGAGCTCGACAGCGTCGTCGACAGTCTCCGGTCCGACACCGGCAAGGCGGTGCTCGTCACCGGCGCAGCCGGGGTCGGCAAGTCGCGGCTGGCCCGTGAGGCGATGGACCGGCTGGCCACCGACGGCTGGACGACGACGTGGGTCGCCGCGGGACCGGCGACTCGCGACACCCCCCTCGGCGCTGTCTCCCACCTGCTGCCGAGGGACGCCGTGGGCGATCCCGGACGGGTCGTCGAGCACGTACGTTCCGCGGTCGCCCGCAAACCTCGCCTCGTGGTGGCGGTGGACGACGTGCAGCTCCTCGACCACACCACGGTGTCGCTGCTCGGGCCGCTCATGGCGTCGGCGCCGGCCCGCCTGCTCGTGACGGTCCCCGAAGCGGCGCTCGCTCCCGACCCGCTCGGCGCGCTGTGGCGGTCCGGCGGGGCCCGGGTCGTGGAGCTCGGCAGGCTCGACGACCTTGCGGTGGACACCCTCCTGCACCGCGCGCTCGGCGGCCCGGTCGCGGGTGCGACGACGCTGGCCTTCCTCGACGCGAGCGACGGCAACGCCCTCTACCTGCGCGAGATGGTCCTGGGCTCGCTCACCGCGGGCGCGCTGCGTGAGGTCGACGGTGTGTGGCGCCTGGAGGGCACGCCGCAGATGTCCGGCGTGCTCCGCTCTGTGGTGCAGGCCCGGGTCGACAGCCTCGGGCCCGAGGTCAGGGCCGTCCTCGAGGACCTCGCGGTGGGCACCGGGGTTGACCTCGCCGACCTGCTCGCCGAGCACGAGGGCGGGGGTGTCGAGGCGGCCGAGCGGGCCGGCCTGCTGCGGGTCGTGTCCGCACAGCGCCGGCGGCGGGTGACGCTGGCGCACGGGCTGCATCGCGAGGTGCTGCGCGAGGACATGGGCACCCTGGCCGCGGTGCGGCTGGCCCGTCGGCACGCCGAGCGGCTGGAGCGCAGTGGGCTACGCCGGTCGGACGACCGCTACCGGGTGGCCCTGCTCCGCCTCGACGCGGACGGCCAGGCTCCGGCGGACATGCTCGACGCGGCCCTCGAGCTGGCCCGCTCGGCACGCGACCTGGACTCGCTGGAGCGGCTGAGCCGGGCCTGGCTGCTCGCGTCCGGGAGCCCGGTCGCGGCCCGCGCGCTGGCCGAGGTCCTGTACGAGCGCGGCCGCTTCGTCGAGGCCGACGAGGTGCTGGGCGAGGCGGTGGCAAGGTCGGCGGAGCTCGCCGACCCCGACACCCTGGCCGCCCTGCTCGTCGCCCGGGCCACCGTGCTCGGCTACGGACTCGGCCGGCTCGACGAGGCGGCCGAGCTGCTCGCCGGCCCAGCCGCCGGCGCGGGAGCCTCCGGCCCGATGGCGGGCCGGGTCCGGATCCGACGGGTGCAGCTGGAGGCCTGGCGGTCCGGCCCCACGGCTGCGCTGGCGGTCCTCGACGAGTCGCCGGTGGGCGGCGTGACGCCGCAGGACGACCCGGGTGCGGTGTCGTTCTCCGAGCGCGGGGTGCGAGCCGTCGCGCTCGCCCTCTCCGGCCACCCCGTCGAGGCGGTGCGCTGGTTGAGCGACGGTCCGGTCCAGGTGCCCGAGATCCCGGGCCCGGACCAGCTCGCGGTGGTGCTCGGGCTCACCGAGGGCGGCCGCTTCGCCGAGGCCGAGGCGGTGGCCCAGCAGTGCTGGACTGCGACGGCGCGGGCCCAGCTGCCCCTGTCCCAGCTGTGGTTCGCCGGCGCCCTCGGCCGGACCAACCTGCTGCGCGGCCGCCCCCGGCTGGCGCTGTGGTGGCACCGGGAGCAGCTCGGGCTGGCTCGCCAGCTGGGGCAGCGGCTGCCTGCTGCGCTGGCTGCGAGCGGGATGATGACGGCGGCCGCCTGGCTCGGCGACCAGGCGGCGATGCAGGACGCCGCCACCGCGTGGGACGGCGCCGGCTTCGACCCGCTAGGTCCCTCGATGTTCCCCGGCGACCTGGCCCGCGGGCCGGCCTGGCGGCTGATGCGGGAAGGCGACCTGGAGACCGCGCACGTGCTCCTCGCGGCGGCGCAGGACGTCGCGGCCGCGGGCGGGCACGTGGCGCAGGCGGCGCACGCGGCGTACGACCGGGTGCGGCTCGGTCGACCCGGGGACGTCGCCGGTCCGCTGGCCGACCTGGCCGCCCACGACGACGGCGCGCTGCTGGCCGCGCTCGCCCGGCATGCGGCTGCGGCGGCGGCCGACGACCCGGACGCGCTCGAGCTCGCGGCCGAGCAGGCCGCCGGGCTGGGCATGGTGCTCTGCGCCGCGGAGGCAGCCAGTGGCGCCGCCACGTCCGCGGCACGGGCCGGCGACCCCCGCCGGGCCGCCGGGCTGCGCCGGCGCAGCGCTGCCTGGGCCGAGCAGACCGAGGGCGCGCGGACACCGGCACTGCTCGCCGGCGGGACCGGTGAGGCCGACCGGCTCACCGCGCGCGAGCGCGAGATCGCCGTGCTGGTCGCCCAGGGCCGCACGTCGAAGGAGATCGCCGCGGCCCTCGTGCTGTCGGTCCGCACCGTCGACAACCACCTGCAGCGGGTCTTCGCAAAGCTCGGCGTCAGCAGCCGGGCCGAGGTGGCCGCCGCCCTCGGGGAGGAGCGCCCGTGACGCCCGAAGACGTGGCCAGGGTGGTGGAGACGGCGCCGTTGGTGCACGAGGACACCGCGATGGTGACCCGGCTCTACCAGCTGCTGTTCCAGCGGCACCCCGAGCTGCGTCCGATGTTCCCCGCGGACATGTCGGTGCAGGTGCACCGGTTCACCACCGAGATCGAGGCTCTCGCGCTCGCCATGCCCGACCTGCGCGAGGTCGAGGCCCGGGCGTCCGCTCTGGGGGCCCGACACGGGCAGTACGGCGTGCGCCCGACGCACTTCCCGGCCATCCGCGACGCGCTGCTGGACGTGCTCGCCGAGCGGCTCGGCGACCGCTTCACCGCCGAGCACCGGCTGGCCTGGTCCCGCGCCTACAACCTGCTCGCCGAGATCATGATGGACGGTTGAGTGTCAGTTCCGGCGGCGGGCACGGCGGCCGATGACGAAGGGGAGCGGGCCACGGGTGGTCGCGGGGGACGGCGGCGGCTCGGTCGCGTGGGACCGGCTCGGCAGGTGGCCGGGCTGCTCGAGCACCCGTCCCGTGGGCACCAGCCGGAGCACCCGGGACTCGCGGGCCCAGCGGGCGGGCTGCTCCTCGCCGTCGGGCGCGTTGAGCCGCTTCGCGTGCAGGAGAGGGACGACGGTGTCCCACCCTGCGGTGCCGGGCGCGACCTCCGACACGGCCGCCCGGAAGGCGACGAGTCGCGCGCCGTTGTCCTTGCTTCGCACCAGCACGTCCACCTCCGACCCGTCGGCGAGGTCGGGCGCATCGTTGAGGGGCTGCTCCGCGCCACCGGTGACGAGGCACACCGCGCCCTCGGCCCAGACGTGCCAGGCGGCGTGCCCGCGCTGCTCTCCTGGCGCTCGCAGCCAGACCAGCGCCGACTTCGCGCAGGCTTCCGCCACCAGCGCCTCGGACAGCGGTTCGTCCACACCGGGAGCCTGCCACAGCCTGCCGGTGGCGCGGGTAGCCGAGGACGTGATCGAGGATGTCCCGGTGACCCGTCAGCCGGCGCCGCCGCCCGGCGTCGTCGCACGCCCCCCGCGGGGTGACCTGGCTCTGATGGCGGTCGGCCTGGCCGCGGTCTCGACCTCGGGTCCGCTGATGGCAGCGACCGTGGCCCCGGCGCTCGCGGTGGCGATGTGGCGCAACGCCTTCGCCCTCGTGGCGATCACGCCGGTGGCCCTGGCCACCCGGCTGGACGAGCTGCGCGGACTGACGGCCCGCGAGCGACGCTGGGCGCTCGGCGCGGGTGTGCTGCTCGCCGGGCACTTCGCGACCTGGGTCCCGAGCCTGCGTTTCACCTCCGTCGCGTCCGCGACCGCCATCGTCTGCACGCAGCCGGTGTGGGTCGCGCTGATCGCCAGGGCCTCCGGGCACGACGTGCCCCGGCGCACCTGGGTCGGCATCACCATCGCGCTGGTGGCGGTGGTCGTCCTCACCGGCGTGGACTTCTCGCTCGAGCCGCGGGCGCTGTGGGGCGACCTGCTGGCCCTGCTCGGCGGCGTCTTCGCGGCGTTCTACACCGTGGCCGGGGGCGAGGTCCGCCGGTCGGTGAGCACGACGTCGTACACGCTGATCTGCTACGCGACGGCGGCTGTGGTGCTGCTCGGGGTGTGTCTCGGAGCGCGCCTCGAGCTGGTCGGCTACAGCCGCCAGACCTGGCTGCAGCTGGTCGCCCTCACGCTCGGCGCCCAGCTGCTCGGCCACTCGGTGTTCAACCTGGTGCTGCGCACGACGAGCCCCACCGTGGTGTCGCTCGTGCTGCTGCTCGAGGTGCCCGGCGCGGCCATGATCGCGGCCGTCTTCCTCGGCCAGGTGCCACCTCTCGCGGCACTGCCGGCCGCCCTCCTGCTGCTGCTCGGCCTGGGCATCGTCGTGTCCGGCCGGCCGGCCGACGTGGAGCCCGCGATCCCGGCCGAGTGAGCCGTCGCCTAACCTGCCCGCCATGACGGCGGCCAGCACGCAGCCCAAGCCCCTGCGCCCGCGGCGCTCCTGCCTCGCGGTCCCTGGCTCGAATCCCAAGATGCTCGGCAAGGCCCAGGGCCTGCCGGCCGACCAGGTGTTCCTCGATCTCGAAGACTCGGTGTCGCCGCTGGCCAAGGTCGACGCGCGGGCCAACATCGTCGCTGCGCTGCGCGATGGCGACTGGGCCGGCAAGACCCGCGTCGTGCGGGTCAACGACTGGACCACCGAGTGGACGTACGGCGACGTGATAGCGGTCGTCGAGGGCGCCGGCACCGACCTCGACTGCGTGATGCTGCCCAAGGTGCAGACGGCGGCTCAGGTGCAGGCGCTGGACATGCTGCTCACGCAGGTCGAGAAGGCCAACGGCCTCGAGGTCGGACGGATCGGCATCGAGGCGCAGATCGAGAACGCCAAGGGGCTGGTCGAGGTGGACGCCATCGCGGGCGCCTCGCCGCGGCTTGAGACCGTCATCTTCGGCCCGGCCGACTTCATGGCGTCGATCAACATGAAGTCGCTTGTCGTCGGGGAGCAGCCCCCGGGCTACGACGTCGGCGACGCCTACCACTACATCCTCATGCGCATCCTGATGGCGGCACGGACCTACGACCTGCAGGCGATCGACGGGCCGTACCTGCAGATCAAGGACATCGACGGCTTC
>DATHAP010000015.1 GCA_035489715.1 Actinomycetes bacterium | reverse complement strand
AGCTCCCGCTCACAGACACGTTGGCAGCGTCTGCCAAAGCAGTCGGCCGTTGCGCCATGCAGATCTGTCAGGCCGGAGCACCCTCTGGGGCACTCCCGGCGTCCGTGTCCGGCTCGACGTCGGGCTCACCGGCGACCGTGTCGGCGGCTGCCGCCGACGGCGCGAACGCGGCGAGGGCACCGAGACTGTCGGCGGTGACCTGCGCGGCGAGCAGGTTCGCCTCGGCGATCTGTCGGTAGACCTCCTCGCGGTGGATCGCGACCTCGCGGGGGGCCTTGAAACCGAGCCGGACGGTGCCGCCACGGACCTCGACGACATGGACCTCGATGTCGTCGCCGATGCGGATCGTCTCGCCGACGCTGCGGGTGAGTGTGAGCACGAGTACCCCTCCATGGGTGTCTGTGAACTGCCGTCCTTGGCGTTGCCCGTCGAAACGGGCGGGCCGCCGCACCACGATGGCACGGCCGCCTCGAGTGGTTATCGGCGCAGGGGCCGCCTGATGGGATGCGACCCGTCGATCAGGACGAGTTGACGGGCCCGCTGGGTGGCCGGGTTGACCACCAGGGGTGCGCGGAGGTTCGCCGTCGCGGCGGTGACGTCCCCGTCGGGAACGGTCACCAGGCAGTACAGGGTCGCCTCGGCGGTGTCCGCCAGACCCAGCTCGGCGCAGGGGACGCCGGGCAGGGCGGGGGCGTAGTCGGGGAAGAACGACGCCGCCGAAACGGCGAGGAAGCGCGGTCCGTCCGGTGCGAGGGACTGCAGCCAGAACAGGAGGCCGCCGCCGTCTGCCGGCACCAGGACGTAGTCGCGGTGCTGGGGGAAGCCGGGCAGCGGCTCGGCGAGGAGCAGCACCTGCACCTGGGACGGCGCCGGGGTCGGCGCCGGGGAAGGCGCCGGCACCAGGGCCACGGGCTTCCGCGCGGGGGCGTGCGCGGGAGCCGGCAGCGTGGCGACCGGGGAGTGCGTCATGCGGGCAGCCTCCTCGACCGGCGCATCTCAGGAGCGGGGCGTGCGGACATCAGCGCAGGTAGTCGAGCAGGGTCGGCTGCAGGGCCTTCGCCGTCGCCGACAGCGCCGCCTCGTAGCCGACCTGCTGCATCTGCAGGCGCATGATCGTGTTGGGCAGGTCGATGTTCTCGGTCTCGGCCAGCTGCGACGACAGCGTCAGTGAACGGTCGGCGTTCACCTGCTCCTCGCGCTCGACGCGTGCCGCGCGGGAGCCGACGTCGGCGACCGCGGTGAGCATGCCCTTCATGACCGAGTCGAGGTCGGTCAGGTGACCGGCCAGGTTGGTCGGGTTCGACACGACGTCGGTGGCGATCTTGTCGACGATCGCGAAGAGGTCGGCGCCCGCAGGGCCGAAGGCCTCCGGCCCGGTGGTGTCCACGCGGACGACCTCGGTGTCCGACACCCGGCGGGTGACGGGCGGCCCCGCCTGACCCACGTACGCGCCGGTCGCGTCGTACGCCTTGGTGCCGGGGGTGACGCCACCGAACAGCGGGCGCCCCCCGATGGTGCGGTTGGCCAGGCTGAGCAGCCCCTCGCGCAGGGACTTCACCTCGGTGGCGATCGCCTGGGCGCTGACGTCGCTCTGCGCGCCGGTGCTGGAGCCCTGCACGGTGAGGTCGCGCACGCGGCGCGCGGTGTCGAGCATCTCCTGCAGCGCCGAGTCGGTCTGCTCGAGCCAGCTCTTCGCGTCGGTGATGTTGCGCTGCTGCTGCGCGCTCGCGGCCTGGTCGGACCGCGTCTGCATCGCCCGGTTCGTCCCCGTGGGCGAGTCCGACGGGGCGCTGATGAGCCGGCCGGAGGTGAGCTGCTGCTGCAGCCGTCCGACGGCGTCGAGGTTCCGGTTGAGGCCCTGGAGACTGGTGAGCGCGACGGCGCGCTGGGTGATCCGCACTCAGATCACAGCCCCACGCGGCCGGTGCCGTTGATGAGCTTGTCCAGCGTCTCGTCGATCGCCGTGATCAGCCGACCCGCCGCCGAGTAGGCGTGCTGGAACGACAGCATGTTGGTCATCTCCTCGTCGATGTTGACGCCCGCCACGGATTCCCGTGCGGAGTCGACCTGGGTGGTGATGACCGCCTGGATGTCGACGTTGCGGCCGGCGACTGCCGCCTGCACCCCGAGCTCCACGATCATCTTCCGGTAGTTCGCGTCCGTCCCGGTCGTGGACCGACGGAGCTGGGCGATGGCGTCGGCGTTGCCGTGGTCGAGGGCCTGGACACCGGCGGTCGGCCCGACGCTGGAGGCGGCGACCTTCTTCGGGTCGGTGACCAGGACCGTGAGCGAGGCAGCCGTGATCGGGCCGCCCGAGGACCCCAGCAGCGGCGTCCCGGCGGCGCCGTTCAGGTCGAAGCCGGCCGCGTGCGCGGTGTTGAGGCTCGTCGCGAGGCTGACCGCGGTGGCGTCCAGCGCCTGGCGGTAGCTCGGGATGATCGTGTTCAGCGAGTTCAGCTGCCCCTCGGCGGTGCCGCCGGCGCGCACGGTGTACCCGCCCGAGCCGGTGACGATCCGCGGCGGGTCGGCAGTGACGCCGTCCACCGAGTAGGTGCCCGCCGTCGCCAGGCTGGCCGCCGTGGAGCCAGACACGAGCGTCATGCCACCGACGAGGACGTCGACGACGCCGTTGTCCCCGTGGCGGACTGTGGCGCCGACCTGGTCGGCGAGCTTCATGACCAGCAGGTCGCGCTGGTCGGAGAGGTCGTTGGCCGGCAGACCGCTCTGGTTGGCCCGCTGGATGGCCTGGTTGAGGTCGGCGATCGAGCTGGCGGAGGCGTTCACGTCGGCGACGAGCACGTCGAGGCTCTCGCGGGACTGGGTCCACTGGGCGCCGAGCGAGGCCTGGCTGAAGTGGATGCCACCGACCAAGGTCTCCAGGCGCTTGAGGACCTGCCCGCGGGCGGCCTCGTCCTGGGGCTGGTTGGCGACGTCCTCCCAGCCGGACCACATCTCCGACAGCAGGCTCTGGATCCCGGTGTCGCCGGGCTCCCGGAAGGCCTGCTCGACGAGCTCGAACGTCTCGTTCTCGACGGTGAGCCGGGAGCTGTTGGCGTGCTCGGTGTGCCCGCGGCCCTCGAGGAAGGCGTCCCGGATCCGGGTCACCTCGTCGGCGTTCACGCCGCCGCCGAGGCCGTTGCTCGTGGAGAAGAAGGCGGGGACGACGCTGCCGCCGATCGACCGCAGCTCCACCCGCTGCCGCGAGTAGCCCTCGGTGTTGACGTTGGCGATGTTCTGGCCGGTCACGTCGAGCGCGCGGCGCTGCGCCCACAAGGCGGTGGTCGCCGCGTTCAGGCTGCCGAACGTACTCACAGGGCACCGTCCAGCGTGACGGCACGGTGCGAGCCGTCGTCCGTGCGACCGGTGGAGCCGTACGTGCCGGCGGTGGTCGTCTTGACCGACATCAGCGCGTCGCCGATGGCGGCGAGACCGCCCTCG
>DATHAP010000014.1 GCA_035489715.1 Actinomycetes bacterium | reverse complement strand
ATCATGTCCTTGAGCTCGTCGACGGTGATCGTCGAGCCGGCGGCGGCCTCCTGGGCCTCCACCGAGACGACGCCGCAGAACGCCTCGTAGTCGATGAGCTCGGTGATCGGCTCACCCTCGGGGTCCTTGCGCACCTTGATCGTGCGGAAGGTCATCTCCAGGGCGTCGTAGACCATCAGCCGGCCGAGCAGCGTCTCGCCGATGCCGGTGATCAGCTTGACGGCCTCGGTGGCCTGGATGGCGCCGACGGTGGCGCAGAGGACGCCGAGCACGCCGCCCTCGGCGCAGCTCGGGACCATGCCGGGCGGCGGCGGGACCGGGTAGAGGTCGCGGTAGTTCGGGCCGTGCTCGTTCCAGAAGACCGAGACCTGGCCGTCGAACCGGTAGATCGAGCCCCACACGTAGGGCTTGCCCAGCAGCACGCACGCGTCGTTGACGAGGTAGCGCGTGGCGAAGTTGTCGGTGCCGTCGACGATCAGGTCGTAGTCGGCGAAGATCTCCAGCACGTTGTCGCTGTCCAGCCGCGTCTCGTGCAGGCGGACGTCGATCAGCGGGTTGATCTCCTTGATGGAGTCACGCGCGCTCTCGGCCTTCGACCGGCCGACGTCGGACTGCCCGTGGATGATCTGGCGCTGCAGGTTGGACTCGTCGACGGTGTCGAACTCGACGATGCCGAGCGTGCCGACACCGGCGGCGGCCAGGTACATCAGCACGGGCGACCCGAGGCCGCCGGCGCCGACGGCGAGCACCTTGGCGTTCTTCAGTCGCTTCTGCCCGTCCATCCCGACGTCGGGGATGATCAGGTGGCGGCTGTAGCGCCGGACCTCCTCGATGGACAGGTCGGCGGCGGGCTCCACCAGGGGTGGCAGGGACACGGGTTGCTCCTCGGGTCGATCGACTGCGGCCCCGCGGGACCAGCGTTCACGCGCATAACAGCGTGGCACGCGCGCCTCTTCCCGCTCGGGGCACGGTCCTCGCCGACGCGTCCGGCGGGACGGGAGAGGCGTCAGCCGCGCAGATCCCGTCGGTGGTAGCCGACCAGCCCGAGGACCGCGAGCAGCAGCGCGACGGCCAGCATGCCCAGCGCCCCGGCGACGTCGAAGGGCTCGACGGGCACGGCCGCGAGGTGGTCGAAGGGTGACAGCCCCCGCACCCAGGCCGGCCAGCGGAACGAGTCGGCCAGGACCAGCAGCAGGTAGCCACCGGCGGCGGGCAGCACCCCGAGGGCGAGGACCGCCTGCGGCGCCCAGCCGAGTGCCGCCATGGCTGCCCCGAGGCACAGCAGGGCGACCGGGACCACGCTGATCGCCCCGGCCACCGCGCCGGTGAGCCCCAGCCCTGCACCCACCCAGACGGTGCCGATCCAGGTGGCCAGGCCGGCGACCGCCGCGAGGACGACGCATCCGGCGACCACAGCCAGGGACTCGATGACCAGCCAGCGGACGCGGCTCACTGGACGCGAGTAGAGCAGTGCCAGCCGGCCGGCGCTCTCGTCGTGCGCAGAGGCCGCCACCCGTCCCGCGGCGAACGCACCGACCGGGATGGCCAGCAGCGCGAAGATCGAGGCGACGTAGCCGCCGACGGAGGCCAGCTGCGCGAAGCCGGCACGCTCGGCGAACTCGGCGAAGAGCGGGTTCTCCCGCAGAAAGTCCATCATCGCCGTCGCCAGCAGGCCGATGACCAGGAAGTACGCGCCCATGCCGGCCCCCCAGGTGCCCACCGGCCTGCGGGTGCGGTGCACGGCGAAACCCGGGAGCGAGCGCAGCAGCCGGCTCGGCGCGCGCCCGTGCTCGCGCGTGGCCAGCCGGCCGGCGCCGACGTCCCGCCCGCCCGCCAGCGCCACCGCCGCCACCCCGAACAGCGCCGCGATCGCGGCGAGGAGGGCGAGCGGGAGGAACCGGTCCTCGGCGAAGGCCGCGGTGCGGCTGAGCAGTCCGAACGGCGTCACCCAGTGCAGCCAGGAGAACGCCGGGACGCCGTCGGCGACCATCCGCGCGAGCAGACCCGCCAGGAACACCACCGTAGCCAGCCCGGACGCGGCCCGGCGTTCCGGCAGCAACTGCGCCGCCAGGACGCCCAGCGCCGCTCCGGTCAGCCCGACACCCGCGACGGCAGCGCCGTAGAGCACCGCTCCCGTGGTTGCCGTCCCGGCCAGCAGCAGGCCGAGCGCCACCCCGACACCCGGGAGCATCGCCGCCGCGAGGACGACGGCGAGCGTGCGCAGTACGAGTGCGCGCAGGGGCAGCCGGCCGGCGAGCAGCAGCTCCCAGCGGCCCGCCTCCTCCTCCCCGCGGGTCAGCCGGGTGGCGGTCAGCACTGCCCAGGTGCCCACGAGGACCGCCACGAGGGTGCCGGTCCGCCAGACGGTGAAGCCACCGGGGTCGTCGAGGGCATCGGCCCTGCCGAACAGCGTCCTGATCGCGGGGTTGTCCGCCAGGGAGGACAGCGACGACAGCCCGATCGCGTCGTCCAGACCCCGGTACTGGGTGACCACCACGGCCACGAGCCCGCCGCAGACCAGGGTGACGACAGCGGTGCCCCGGAGGACCTGCCGGACGGCGATCCGGGTGACCGCCGGAGCCGCCGGACGCGGAGCGGCCGTCCCCGTCGTCCGCGCCGACGCCGACCCGCGGGCCGTGCCGACGGTCATGCCGCGGCCTCTCCGTAGTAGTCGAGGAAGATCTCCTCGAGCGACGGCTCGCGGACGTCGATCCGCGCCACGTCCGCGTCGCCCAGGACCCGGAGCACCGGGCCGGGGGGCCCGACGAGCGACAGGGTCAACTGCCGGTCGGAGACCCAGCGCAGGTCGGCGACCTCGGGCAGCTCGGCCAGCCCGCCGAGCTCCGGCGCGGGCCGGAGCAGGTCGACCACGACCTCGGAGCGACGGAGATGACGCAGGTCCTCGAGCCCGGCGACCTCTACCAGCCGCCCGGCGCGGAGGATCCCGACCCGCGAGCAGACAGCTTCCACCTCGCCGAGCTTGTGGGAGCTCAGGAACACCGCCTGGCCGCGCCCGGCGGCCTCGGCGATGCACCGCCGGAACTCGCGCTCCATGAGCGGGTCCAGCCCGCTCGTCGGCTCATCGAGCACCAACAGCGGCGCACGGGTGGAGAAGGCGGCGACCAGCGCGACCTTCTGCCGGTTGCCGGTCGAGTAGGTCCCCGCACGGCGGTCGGTCTCGAGCGCGAATCGCGCCACCAGCTCCTCGCGGTAGACCAGGTCGGTGCCCGGACCGACGCCGGCGAGCAGGTCGAGGCACTCCTGACCGGTCAGCGATGCCCAGAGTGCGACGTCGGCCGGCACATGGGCGAGGTGCCGGTGGGCGCGCTCGACGTCGCCGGCGATCTCGTCGAAAATCCAGGCGGCGCCGCTGGTGGGGTGGAGCAGGCCGAGGAGCAGGCGGATGGTCGTGGACTTGCCGGCGCCATTGGGGCCGAGGAAGCCGAAGACCTCACCCGGTGGGACGGTCAGCGTGAGGTCGTCCACCGCCTGGGTGGACGCGAAGCGCTTGCCGAGGTGCTCGGCGCGGAGCGCGGTCGGAGACGTGGCGGACATAGCACTCCGATCGCAGTCGGGAACTCGACTGCCGACCAGACTTCCCGGCGCACCAGCAGCGACGTTAGTCCTGCACGGCGGCCCGCGACAGACCTTTGCGACCGGCCCACCGGCTGGACCGGCGACCAGGTCAGGGGTAGGGCCAGGCGTTCTTGACGCACCCTTCGAGACCGAGGGTCTGCTGCTGCATGACGGGGGCGAGCTGTCCGGCGCCGGGGCACGGCTGGTGACCGTTGCCGAGCGCGTGCCCGACTTCGTGGTTGACGACGTAGAGCCGGTAGGTGGTGACGTCGCCCTCGTAGTCGGGGACGGCGGTGGCCCAGCGGGCGAGGTTGATGACGGCGCGGTCGCCGTAGCGGCAGGAGGTGTAGCCGCCGGTCCCGACCCCCGGGCAGTACGTCTCCATGTTGCCGGGGCTGACCAGGCTCACCTTGAAGTCGAACTGACCGGCCGCGGCCTCGGCGGCGCCCACCCGCTGGAAGGACATACGGCCGCCGCTCCCCCACGAGCGCGGATCCCCCAGGGTGTCCTCGACGGCCTGGGCGAAGAAGTACCCGTCGACGCCGATCCCGTCCTCGACCTCGACGATGAAGCGCTGCAGCGGGCCGGTGCCGTAGACCGGCCCCTGCCCGTCGACGACCGAGAGGGTCCCGGCGCCCTGTTCCACGTAGCTCTCCACACCGACGGTCGCGGGTGCCTCGGTCGGCGCGACGTCGCCTTGGGCCGGCGCGACCGGCACGGTGGCGACGCTCGACGGCGGAGCCGACTCGGAGGTGACCGTCGGGGTCGCGGCCGCGCCGGTGCTCCGCGTGGCGCCGACCGGCGTGGTGAGGGCCAGGTCGACCAGGCTGGCGATCGTGGCGATGGTCAGCAGGGGGATGGCGTATGCCCGCCAGCCGTAGCGCCGGGCGAAGCGGCGCAGGCGTCCCAGCGGCCGGCGCACGGTCTGGCCGCGCACCGGGTCCGCGGCGCGGCGCCGGGCGTCCAGGTCCACGCGGGCGACGAGCGGTCCGGGGCGCTCCGCGGTGCGGACCGTCGCGCGCGGTGGG
>DATHAP010000013.1 GCA_035489715.1 Actinomycetes bacterium | reverse complement strand
CGCTACTTCTGCAGCGGCGAGCAAGACTGCTCCCCAGGTGGCTCCCGCCGTCATCATTCGAATCAGTTTGCTCATCCAACCCGTCCCATGCCCCGTCTATCGCACGTTCGGTCTGGTTCTGTTCCGGAGTCACGAGCGCAGTGGAACGGCCTGCCCTCATGGCGGCAATAGATCGAGTTTCATTGACCATACGGCAGAGCCTGATCCCTGTGAAGCGGGATGGGAAACAAGGACTCGCTCAGCGAGATCCGGCAGCCTTCTGACGGCTTCCGCTAGATGCGACAGCCTTCGCACCGCTTCCGATGAATGCCGCCAGGTGCTTCCCCGTCAGCGTCTTGTTCGCGACGGCCACCAACGCCGCCGGCGTCCCCTCGAAAACCACCCGCCCGCCGTCGTGCCCGGCGCCCGGCCCGAGGTCGATGATCCAGTCGGCGTGCGCCATCACCGCGAGGTGGTGCTCGATCACGATCACCGACTTCCCGCGGTCGACCAGCTTGTCGAGCAGGCCGAGCAGCTGCTCGAGGTCGGCCAGGTGCTCGCCGGTGAGCGTCTTCCGCTTCGTCTTGGCCGCGGCGACCAGCTCGGCCGGCGGGCCCTGGTAGACGACGCGGCCGCCGTCGTGGCCGGCGCCCGGCCCGAGGTCGATGATCCAGTCGGCGTGCGCCATGACGGCCTGGTGGTGCTCGATGACGACGACCGACTTGCCGGAGTCCACCAGCCGGTCCAACAGGCCCAGCAGGTTCTCGACGTCGGCCAGGTGCAGGCCGGTCGTGGGCTCGTCGAGGACGTACACCTCGCCCTTCTCCGCCATCTGTGCGGCCAGCTTGAGCCGCTGCCGCTCGCCGCCCGAGAGCGTCGTGAGCGGCTGCCCCAGGGTCAGGTAGGCCAGCCCCACGTCGGCCAGCCGGTCGAGCACCTTGTGCGCGGCCGGGGTCGCCGCCTCCCCGTCGCCGAAGAACGCCGCCGCCTCGGCCACCGACATCGCGAGCACCTCGGCGATGTTGCGGCCACCCAGGGTGTACTCCAGCACCGATGCCTGGAACCGCCTGCCCTCGCACTCCTCGCAGGTGGTCGCGACGGTGGCCATCACGCCCAGCTCGGTGTAGACGACGCCGGCCCCGTTGCAGGCGGGGCAGGCGCCCTCCGAGTTGGAGCTGAAGAGCGCCGGCTTCACGCCGTTGGCCTTGGCGAACGCCTTGCGGATCGGTTCGAGCAGCCCGCTGTACGTCGCCGGGTTGCTCCGCCGGGACCCCCGGATGGCGCCCTGGTCGACGACCACGACACCGTCCCGGCCGGCGACGGAGCCCTGGACCAGTGAGCTCTTGCCGGACCCGGCGACGCCGGTGAGGACGCAGAGCACCCCGAGCGGTATGTCGACGTCGACCTTCTGCAGGTTGTGGGTGTCGGCGCCGCGGACCTCGAGCGCGCCAACTGGCGGGCGGACCGACTCCTTCAGAGCTGCGCGGTCGTCGAGGTGGCGACCGGTGACGGTGTCGCTCCTGCGCAACCCCTCCACCGTTCCCTCGAAGCAGATGCTGCCGCCCGCCGTGCCGGCGCCGGGGCCGAGATCGACGACGTGGTCACCGATCGCGATCGTCTCCGGCTTGTGCTCCACGACCAGCACCGTGTTGCCCTTGTCGCGCAGCTGCATCAGCAGCTGGTTCATGCGTGCGATGTCGTGCGGGTGCAGGCCGATCGTCGGCTCGTCGAAGACGTAGGTGACGTCGGTCAGCGACGAGCCGAGGTGGCGGATCATCTTGGTGCGCTGCGCCTCTCCCCCGGACAGGCTGCCCGCCGGCCGGTCGAGCGAGAGGTAGCCCAGGCCGATCTCCGGGAACGAGTCGAGCAGGTGCTGGAGCCCCGCGAGCAGCGGCGCGACCGACGGCTCGTCGAGCCCGCGCACCCAGTCGGCCAGGTCGCTGATCTGCATGGCGCAGAGATCGGCGATGCTCTTGCCGCCGATCTTCGATGAGCGGGCCGCGCTGCTCAGGCGGGTCCCGTCGCACTCCGGGCAGGTCGTGAACGTGATGGCCCGCTCGACGAAGGCCCGGACATGCGGCTGCATCGCCTCGACGTCCTTGGACAGCATCGACTTCTGGATCTTGGGGATGAGGCCTTCATAGGTGAGGTTGACCCCCTCCACCTTGATCTTGGTCGGCTCTGCGTAGAGCAGCTTGTCGAGCTCCTTCTTGGTGTACTTGCCGATCGGCTTGTCCATGGGCAGGCCGGCTCCGCTGAAGATGCGGCCGTACCAGCCGTCCATGCTGTAGCCCGGGACGGTCAGCGCGCCCTCGCTCAGGGACTTGCTGTCGTCGTACAGCGCGGTGAGGTCGAAGTCGGAGACCGAGCCCATGCCTTCGCAGCGCGGGCACATGCCCCCTTGGTAGACGACGTCGCGCACCACGTTCTTCTCGACCCGGCCGCCGGACTTCTCCGTGCTCATCACGCCGCTGGCCGTCCGGGTCGGGACGTTGAACGAGAAGGCCGTCGGCGAGCCGATGTGTGGTTTCCCGAGCCGGCTGAACAGGATGCGCAGCATCGCGTAGGCATCGGTCGCGGTGCCGACGGTGGACCGCGGGTTCGCCCCCATCCGTTCCTGGTCGACGATGATCGCCGTGGTCAGTCCCTCCAGGTGGTCGACCTCCGGCCGCGCCAGCGTCGGCATGAAGCCCTGGACGAACGTGCTGTACGTCTCGTTGATCAACCGCTGCGACTCGGCCGCGATCGTGCCGAACACCAGCGAGCTCTTGCCCGAGCCGGAGATGCCGGTGAACACCGTCAGGCGACGCTTGGGCAGCTCGACGCTGATGTCCTTGAGGTTGTTCTCCCGCGCCCCCTGGACGCGGATCAGGCCGTGGCTGTCGGCGGCGTGGTCCGCCGACCACCTGCTGCGAGTCCCCGAGGCCTTGCTCACCGTGGCTCCATCCGTCGTACGTCGGCGCTCAGCGCAGCTCCTGGATCCGGATCATGTTGCCAGCCGGGTCGCGGACCGCGCAGTCGCGGACGCCGTACGGCTGCTCGGTCGGCTCCTGCACGATCTCGGCGTCGTTGGCCTGCAGCCGGTCGAAGGCGCCGTCGAGGTCCTTCGTCGCAAGCAGCAGCGCGGCGTACGTGCCCTTGGCCATCATCTCGGCGATCGTCCGGCGCTCCTCGTCGGTCAGGCCGGGGTTGGCCGACGGGGGGTTCAGCACGATGGACGTGCCGGGCTGGCCGACCGGGCCGACCGTGATCCAGCGCATCGTCCCCTGGCCGACGTCGTTGCGGACCTCGAAGCCGAGCAGGTCGCGGTAGAAGGCCAGCGAGGCCTCCGGGTCGTGGTGCGGGAGGAAGCTGGCGTTGATGGTGATGTCCATGCCGGTCACGCTAGGTGCAGCTGCAGCGGCGGGGCTTCTTGATTCCTGACCGGTCTGGTCACCTGCTTGGTCACGCAGGCCGGCAGGCCTCCCGTCACGCCCGCGGCCTCGCGCCGGTAGCTGCTGGGCGACATGCCGACCAGCTCGGTGAAGCGCGTGCTGAAGGTGCCCAGCGACGAGCAGCCGACCGCGAAGCAGACCTCGGTGACGCTGAGCTCGCCCCGGCGCAGCAGGTCCATGGCGCGCTCGATCCGCCGGGTCATCAGGTAGGAGTACGGCGACTCGCCGTAGGCCAGCCGGAAGCGCCGGCTGAGGTGACCGGCGGACATGTTCACGCCACGGGCCAGCGCCTCGACGTCCAGCGGCCGGGCGTACTCCCGGTCCATCCGGTCGCGCACCCGCCGCAGCAGCGCCAGGTCGCGAAGGCGCTGGGCCTCACCCGGGCTGCTGGTCACCTGCCCGATCGTGCCACGGCGGAGGCGTCCGCCGCTGCGGCCGCGAACGGCGGGGCGTCGAAGTCCCGTGTCGGTGACGCCGCCGTCACCAGGTCCGTGGCGAAGCTGAACGCGCTCCGCGTCTCCCCGACGGACACCCGGCCGACGACCTCGACGTCGAGCCCCACGCCTCCCTCCTCCGTGAACCCGGGCGCCAGGGTCAGCAGGGCGAGGTCGGCATCCGGTCCAAGGGTGGTCGGCCCGACGCCGGGTCGCAGTGCCGCGAGCACCTGACGCTCCCCCGTCCAGGCCAGCAGGTCGACTGCCGCGCCGTAGGGGTAGCGCCGCCGGGGCAGGACGGCGGTGGACGGCGCGTCCCCGCCCGAGCCGCCCGCGTCGACCAGCGCGATGTCCGAGAGAAGGCCGTCGCCCGCCATCGCCAGCGTCCGGCCGTCCGCCGAGAACCGCCCGGTCGACAGGCCGGCGACGTCGCGGCCGAGCGTGCGCCACTCCTTGCCGTCCCACCTCGCCAGCCTCTCCCGCGGGTCGGTCTCCATCGCGACGACCCGGCCCTCGGCGGACACCATGATCGGCAATGGCGGGTCGGGCCACTGCTTCGGGTGCCAGATCTCCTCCACGAGTCGCTCGGTGGCCGGTTCCAGCACCGCGTACCAGTGCTCCTGGCCGGCGACCTCGCGGATCGCGACGCTGGCACCGAGATAGCGGCCGTCCGGCGACCAGCGCAGGTCCCAGGCGAAGACGTTGAGGTCGGAGATGCCGGACGGCTCGTGGAAGCGGGTGCTCCACCACGTCCCGGTGGTGAGGTCGAGCGCTCGGAGCCCGGAGCGGCGCGGGTAGCCGTCGGGTCGCAGCGCAGTCGACGCCCAGCCGTAGGCCAGCCGGGTGCCGTCGGGCGACAGGGCCAGTCCGGTCACCTGGGCGTCGTAGGCCGCCGCGTCGTATCCCGGCAGGCGCAGCCGGTGGTAGGCGCCGTCGTCGGCCGTGACGACGTACGCACCGGTGGGGTTGGCGACGGCGACGGACGCCCGCCCGACGGACAGGTCGGTCTCCAGGTCCAGCCCGCCGTCTCCCGGCACGCCGTAGACCACCGACGGCACGCCGGGTCCGGGGCTGCTCCGGTCCGGCTGGTCGACCGGGTCGGGATCGCGACGGCTCGCCCCCTCCAGCCCGACCGCCGTCAGGGCCGCGACCGCGGCGAGACCGGCGGCGACCGCGGCGACCACCCGCTGTTGCCGGCGCACCTGCCTGGCCCGTCGGGCCCGGCCCCACAGGGTCGGGTCGGCCGGGCCGGGGCCCGCGTCGTCGGCGATCCGCGCGAGCAGGTCGTGCAGCTGGTCAGTCATGGCCGACCCCGATCAGCTCGCCCAGGTGCGGCGCGACCGCCCGCAGCCGGTCCAGCGCCTGCCGGTGGATGGACTTGACGGTGCCCACCGCGATTCCCAGCACCCGGGCCGTCTCCGGCTCGGTCAGGTCCTCGTAGCAGCGCAGGACCAGGACGGTGCGCTGCTTGGGCGTCAGCAGGTCGAGCGCTCGTTCGAGGGAGACCTGCAGGTCGACCTCCCCGGCGCGGTCCGCCTGGTCGACGGCCACGCCGGCAGACGATTCCGTGACGCCGCGTCGTCGGCGGCGCCACCACGAGACGTTCTCCGTGTAGAGGATTCGCCGGACGTACGGCTCCGGCTCTCCGTCGATGCGCTCCCAGGCCATCGCGGCCTTGAACAGGGCGGCCTGCACGAGGTCCTCCGCCAGCTGGTGGTCCCTGGTCAGCAGGTAGGCGGTGCGCATCAGGGCCCAGGTGCGGGCCGTGACGAAGGAGACGAACGCGGCCTCGTCCGCCATCGGCGCCATCCCTGCACCTCCTCGCCCACCCATACACCCCTCACGACGCCGCCGGGGCACGGATCGGCGGGCAGTCCGGCGCGACTTGTCGCCACCGGGGTCCGTCGCCGTGGTCGACTTGGCCACCATGGGTCCGGTGCGGTTCGCCTTCCTCGAGCACGAGGGGCCGATCCCGTTCGCCCACCGCGGCGGGGCCGCGGACGGACTGGAGAACTCGCTGGCCGCGTTCGCCCGGGCCGTCGACCTCGGCTTCCGCTACCTGGAGACCGACGTGCACGCCACCGCCGACGGCGTCCTGCTCGCCTTCCACGACCGCACCCTCGACCGGGTGACCGACCTGGTCGGGCGGGTCGCCGAGCTGCCCTGGACCACGGTCCGGTCCGCGCGGATCGGCGGCCGGGAGCCGATCCCGCTGCTGGAGGAGGTCCTGGGCACCTGGCCCGAGGTGCGGGTCAACATCGACGTGAAGCACCCCGGGGCGATCGACCCCCTGGTCCGTGCGTTGCGGCGCACCGGTGCGGTGGACCGGGTCTGCGTCGCCTCGTTCTCGGAGCGGCGGCTGGCTGCCGTACGTCGCCAGGTCGGCCCGGGGCTGTGCACCGCGCTCGGCCCGCGCGGGGTGGCGCTGCTCCGGGCGGCGGCCACCCACGACCGGGCCGCGGTGCTGGCCGGTCGCCGGCACCGGCTGGTGCCCTGCGCCCAGGTCCCCGACCGGGTCGGCCCGCTGCGGGTCGTGACGTCAGGTCTGGTCGACCTGGCGCACAAGCGCGGCCAGCGGGTGCACGTGTGGACCGTGGACGAGCCGGCGGAGATGCACCGGCTGCTCGACCTGGGCGTCGACGGGCTGATGACCGACCGGCCGGAGGCGCTGCGCCAGGTGTTCCGCGACCGCGGCCTCTGGGCGTGACGAGCGGCTGGCGGCGGCCCTGAGCCGGCGCATCCGACGGCTGGCCGGTACCGGAAGCCCGGATGTCTGGACCGACCCGGATCGTGCCTGGTCACAGGGTTCTCACAGTCGATGCAAAGGTTTCCCCCAGCGGGTTGCCGCATCCTCGATCGGGAATCCTGACGGGCGTCGGGACGTTCGACAGACGTACGACCGATGACCGGACCCGCGGACATGTGTCCCAGGTCACAGCGGCGGCGATCCACCGCTGACGGGGACCACCTCAGAAGGAGACGACATGGCGGAGCGAGCACTGCGCGGCTCGCGGCTTGGCGCCCAGAGCTACGAGACCGACCTCGGTGTCGAGATGGCGCCGCGGCAGAGCGTGACCTACGACTGCCCCCGCGACCACCGGTTCACGATCCCGTTCTCCCTCGAGGCCGACGTCCCCGATGTCTGGGAGTGCACGGTCTGCGGCGCCGAGGCGCTGCGCGTGGACGGGACGCGTCCCGAGCCCAAGACCGGAAAGCCGGCCCGCACCCACTGGGACATGCTGCTCGAGCGGCGTAGCGTGAAGGACCTCGAGGTCCTGCTCGCCGAGCGGCTGGAGCTGCTGCGGGCGGCTCCCACGAGCAAGTCGTCCGGCCGGAGCCAGCGCAAGAGCGCCTGAGCCCCGCCCGACTGCCGGATCGACCGACGGCAGCCCCGGATCGTCCCGGTCGCGCCTCTACCCCCCGGTGGCGCGGCCGGGACTTCCGCTGTCCGGGCCCCGCTCCGGTCCTTCCGGCGGTACGTCGCGCACGACCTCGCCCGGCACCACGGGTCCCGTCCCACCCGACGAGGTGCTCCGCCAGGCCGACGGCGGGATGCCGGTCCGCCGGCCGATGGCGGCGGTGGCCCGACGGGCGACGAACCAGGCCAGCATCCGGCGGGCCAGCGGCCGGGTCACCGGGAGGATGAGGAAGAACCCGACCACGTCGGTCACGAACCCGGGCGTCAGCAGCAGCGTGCCGCCGACCAGGACCAGCCCGGCGTCGGCGAGCTCCCGGCTGGGCAGCCGCCCGGTGGCCCCTGCGGTCCGCAGGGTGTCCCACGCCCGCCTGCCCTCGCGCCTGACCAGCCAGGCGCCCAGCGCGCTCTCCAGGAGCAGCAGCAGCACGGTCGGCCACGGGCCGATCACCTGGCCCACCTGGACGATGACGGCGATCTCGACGATGGGAACGACGAGGAACAGCACGACCAGCACGAGCCCCACGATCAGCCCCCTCCCCGCCGCAGCCGGGCTCCTCGGTGTCCGCGGAGCGGCCGGGCCAGACCCCAGACGGTGACCCGCCACAGCGCCTCGCGCACGATCGCGCCGCTCATCTTCGAGACGCCGTGCTCGCGCTCCACGAACTCGATCGGCACCTCGACCACTCGCAGCCCCTGGGACACCGCCCGCCGGGCGAGGTCGACCTGGAAGCAGTAGCCCTGGCTGGCCACGGCGTCCAGGTCGAGCTTGTCCAGCGTCTCCCGGCGGAACGCCCGGAAGCCACCGGTGGCGTCGCGCAGCCGCAGTCCGAGCGCCACCCGCACGTAGGTGTTGCCCCCGCGACTGAGCAGCTCGCGCGAGCGTGGCCAGTTCACGACCGACCCGCCGGGCACCCACCGGGAGCCCAGGACGAGGTCGGCGTCCGTGAGAGCGGCGAGCAGGTCAGGCAGCTGCTCGGGCTGGTGCGACCCGTCGGCGTCCATCTCCACCAGCGCGTCGTAGCCGCGCTGCAGTCCCCAGCCGAAGCCGGCCAGGTAGGCGCTGCCGAGACCTTGCTTCCCGACCCGGTGCAGGACGTGCACCTGCCCGTCCTCGGCCGCGATACGGTCCGCGATCTCACCGGTGCCGTCCGGGCTCGCGTCGTCGACGACCAGCACGTCGGCGGTGGGAACCGCTGCCCGGACCCGCGCCACGACCGGCTCGATGTTGAGCCGCTCGTCGTAGGTCGGGACGACGACGAGCACGCGCCCGCTCGCACCTGCACCGGTCGTCACCGCTGAACTCTCCCCTCGCCTGCGCCGGCCCTGCGTCGCCGACCGAGCACCACAGCCACCACGGCCGCCGCCACGCCCAGGGCGGCGAGCAGCCACTCCGGTCCGGCGCCGATCCTGGTCGCCAGGGTCCGGCCGTCGTGCAGCTCGACCGTCTCGACCAGGGTGCGGGCCGCCCTCTCAGGGGCTTGCGCGACGATCTCACCGTCCGGAGCGACCACGGCGCTGATCCCGCTGGTGGCGGCGACCAGCACGGTGCGACCGTGCTCGACCGCCCGCAGCCTGGACATCGCCATCTGCTGCTGCGGCTGCCCGGTCCCGTTGTACGTCGCGTTGTTGGTCTGCACGACCAGCACGTCGGCGCCGCCGGTGACGACGTCGCGGACCAGCCCGTCGTAGGCGACCTCGAAGCAGATGACGTCGCCGACGGCGGCCGGCCCGACGTCGAGATTGCCCGGCCGGTCGCCGGCGTAGAAGTCGCGCGGGATCTGGTCGAGGCGCTCGATCCAGCCGCTGAGCTGGGTCCGGAACGGGATGTACTCGCCGAAGGGGACCGGGTGCCGCTTGACGTAGCGCACGCCCGGGCCGGTCCGCGGGTCCCACACGACACCGCTGTTGCGCACGTGGTCCGGGCCGGGGCCGTCGACCAGGGTGCCGACGAGCACCGGCACCCCGACGTCGCGGACGGCGCCGTCGATCAGCCGCCGGGCCGAGGGGTAGCTGAACGGGTCGATGTCCGAGGCATTCTCGGGCCACACGACGAGGTCCGGCGCGGCGACCCGGCCGGCCCGCACGTCGTCGGCCAGCTCGTGGGTGGCGTCGACGTGGTTGCGCAGCACCTGCTCGCGCTCGCCGAGGAAGTCCATCCCCTCCCCCGGCACGCCGCCCTGGACCAGGGCCACGGTCACCTCGCGACCCTCGCCCACGCCGGTCGGCAGGGCCAGGCCCAGCACCGGCACGGCGAGCGCCGCGGCCAGTGCAGCGGCTGCGGACCGGACGGCGCGGCGCCGGAGCGCGACGACTGCAGCCGCGAGGAAGGCGGCACAGGCCGCGGTCGCGAAGGTTACCAGCGGCGCCCCGCCCAGCGCGGCCGCGGCGGTGAACGGGCTCGCGGTCTCGGCGAAGGCGAGCCGGCCCCAGGGGAAGCCGCCGAAGGGCAGCCGGTCCCGGGCGGCCTCCTGCGCCAGCCACAGGCACGCCGCCCAGAGCGGCCAGCCGGGCAGTCGCAGCACTCCCGGGAGCAGCGCTCCGGTCAGCGCCAGGAAAGCGGCCTCGAGCAGGGCAACGAGCACCCAGGCGTCGGGCCCGATGACGGTGAGCCACGACAGCAGCGGCAGGAAGGTGGCGAGCCCGTGCACCAGTCCGACCAGTGCGCCACGGCGCGCGGTCAGACCCCGGCACAGGAGGAAGAAACCTGCCACCCCGACCGGGGCCAGCGGCCACAGGTCGTATGGCGGGAACGCCAGCGCCACGGCCGCCCCGGACAGGACCGCACCGCCCAGCCGAGGCCCGAGCGAGGGCTGCGGCACGTCCCGACGCCGACGGCTCCGGGCGTCCCCCGGCCCGGCCGGCCGGCCGGCGGCGCCGCCGTCGTCGGTCGAGGGCGGCACGGAGCCACCGGTCGCCGTGCTCGTCACAGGGTTCGTCCTCCGCGGGGTGCTGCCGGACCGTGCTCGACCGTACAACGGGAGCGCGTGGGGGGCCGTTCCGCCGGGGGGCCGGGACCCACCAGGCCGGATAACGGTTCAGAGACGGGTCAGGGCCCGCACCGCCCTTCGGACCGACGTCGTCCCGGCCGGCTGCCGGGTTCAACGCCGTTGTCTACTGGGCGGTCGGGCCCTTCCCGTGTCTCACCCCCGACGGCACCTCCCGGCTCTGCGACGGCGGCGATCGGACCTGGCACCCGGACGGCGCTTGCGCATTGCGCCGCCCCGCGCCCGAAGCCGGCTGGTGTCGCGGAGAGGTAGCCGTAGCGGGTGTCCTGTGGTGGACGGGCCTTACCTTCGTGCGCCCGAGTCGCGCTTGTCAACCGTCTCCTGACCTGCACCGATGCGCATCGTCGCAGGTAGACGGGGGGTGGTCCGAACGGGCCATTTTCGTTGACCTGCAAGGGTTTCGGCGTGTCCCGCCCGACACGCCCAGACGCAATCGCCCGATCGGACCATTGACGCGGGCGGCGGGTCTCCCCTACGGGCGCGGCGGGACGACGACGGTGCCGGTCGCGGTCGTCGCGACCACCGGCGGGTCGAGCACGACAGCGGCCGACTCGGCCGCGCCGGGACGATCGTCGGCCCGGCACACCACCCGCGCGACGAGGTCGAGGGTGCGGCTACGGGTGCCGGCGCGGGTCAGCGTCGCCTCGACCTCGACGACGTCGCCCGCGCGAACCGGTGCTCGGAACTGCACGTCGCCGTACGACCCGAAGAGCCCCTCGTCGCCGTCGGTGCGGATGCACATCTCGGTGGCGACGTCGCCGAAGAGGCCGAGGACGTAGGCGCCGTCGACCAGGTCGCCTGCGTAGTGCGCATGCGAGTACGGCACGTAGCGGCGGTGGGTGACGGAGACGCCCACCATCGAGGCGGCGCCCTGCGGCATCCCGTCGGCTGCCGGGGTGGTCGGCGAGTCCTGCTCGGTCATCGGCGTGCTCCTCCGGTGTGGCGTTCGGTGAGGGCGTGCACGAGGTAGCTGGCGACCTCGCCGGGCGTGGTCCCGCGGCCGAAGATCCGGTCGACCCCCAGCTCCTCGGTGGCGTGCTCGTCGAACCGCGGCCCGCCGACGACGAGCAGCGGGGCCTGGCCGGCCGGGTAGGCCTCGCGGAAGGCGGCGGACATCTCCTTGGTGTTCCTCAGGTGTGCGTCGCGCTGGGTCACCACCTGGGAGACCAGCACCGCGTCGGCCTTCTCGGCCCGGGCCCGCGCCACAAGGTCAGGCACGAGCACCTGGGCGCCGAGGTTGACCACCTTGAGCTCGCGGTAGTACTCGAGCCCCTTCTCGCCGGCGAAGCCCTTGATGTTGAGGATCGCGTCGATGCCGACGGTGTGCGCGTCGGTCCCGATGCACGCGCCGATGACCACGATCTCGCGGCGCAGCCGGGTCTTGACCGCGGCGTTGACCTCCTTGGGCGTCAGCAGCGGGTACTCGCGCTCGAGCACCTTGACGGCCGACATGTCGACCAGGTGGCTCACCGAGCCGTAGACGACGAAGAAGGTGAAGTCGGCCCCCACCGGCTTGGCGTGCACGACCAGGGCCGGGTCCATGCCCATCTTCCGGGCCAGCTGCAGGGCCGCTCCCTCGGCGCGCTTGTCGTGCGGCACCGGCAGGGTGAAGGACACCTGGACCATCCCGTCGCCGGTGGTGTCGCCGTACGGCCGGACGATCTTCTTCACCGGCCACCTCCCCGGGCCGTCACCGGCGCGGAGTCGTTCTCGAGCACGTCGGTGGCCGGGTTGTAGTAGCCGGCCGAGGTGCGCACGACCCCGTCGAGGCCTTTGCCCCGGTCGGCCGGCCGCTTCATCAGGCCGAACGTCCCGTCCCCGATGGCCTCGAGCAGCGGGGCCTTGCCCGGCTCGGCCACGATCGCCTCCAGCAGGTCGACCGCCTCGTCGAGCACCTGGTGCGCCCGGCTCTGGATGAAGCCGCCGGGCGCCGGGCGGAAGTCCTCGTGCAGGTTGCCTGCCGCGTCCAGGACGTAGCGGACGTTCTGCAGCGCCAGGTCGCGGTCGGACAGGAACGGCGTGACCACCGCCTCGGTCATCATCCCGACGAGCAGGATGCCCTGGTCGGTGAGCGCCCCCACCAGGTTGAAGAAGCCGTCCAGCAGGTAGCCGCGGAACACGTCACCGGTCATGTGCTTCGTCGGCGGCATCCACTTCAGCGGCGCCTTCGGGAAGAGCTCGCGCGCCAGCAGCGCGTGCGCGAGCTCCAGCCGGAACGACTCCGGCAGGTCGGGGTTGATCTCGAACGCGTGACCGAGGCCGAGCTGCCAGTCCTCGAGGCCGGCCTCCTTGGCGAAGTACTCGTTCAGCAGCTGGCTCACCGTCACGGTGTGGGCCTCGTCGACGGCGTCGGCGGTGGTGAGGTAGTTGTCCTCGCCGGTGTTGATGACGATGCCGGCGCGGGCGTGCACCTGCCGGGAGAAGCGCTGGTCGACGAACGTGCGCACCGGGTTGATGTCGCGGAAGAGGATCCCGTACATCGAGTCGTTGAGCATCATGTCGAGCCGCTCGAGGCCGGCGAGGACCGCGATCTCCGGCATGCAGAGGCCGGAGGCGTAGTTGGTCAGCCGCACGTAGCGGCCCAGCTCCTTGGAGACGTCGTCGAGGGCAGCGCGCATCAGGCGGAAGTTCTCCTGCGTCGCGTAGGTGCCGGCGAAGCCCTCGCGCGTCGCGCCCTCGGGCACGAAGTCGAGCAACGACTGACCGGTGGACCGGATGACCGCGATCACGTCCGCACCCTCGCGGGCGGCGGCCTGCGCCTGCGGGATGTCCTCGTGGATGTCGCCGGTGGCGACGATCAGGTAGATCCACGGCTTGCTGGGGGCGTCGCCGACCTTGGCGACCATCCGCTCGCGAGCCGTGCGCTGGCGGTCGATCTGCTTGATCCCGGCGGCGACGGCCTTGCGCGACGCCGCGGCGGCGCGGGTCGCGTCCTTGCCCTCGGGGATCCGGAAGGTCACCGAGCCGGCCGCGGCCTTCTGGGCCAGCGTGAGCAGGTCGTCGCCCTCGCCCCGGAGCAGCGCGTCCCACACCGGCAGGCTCACGCCGTGGTCGAGGCCGACGTCCGCGCGTACGGCGTCGGCGAGGCGGTTCACCCACGGCGTGCCGTCCGGGTCCGCGCCACCCAGTCCGGCGAGGCGGAGCGTGGCCCGCTCGACCGAGACGGTGGTGTGGCGGGTGGCGAGGTCGACGATGGGCTTGCCGACCTGCCGCGCGAGCGTGCGCGCGCGACGTACGTCAGCGCCGTCGATCCCCAGCCGGCTGGTGTGCCTGGTCGCCATCAGAGCCTCCGCTCGAAGAGTCCGCGCACGCCGGCGTCGGCGCGCAGCAGCTCCATCGCGTAGGCCGCGTGGCCGGGGACGTAGCCGTTGCCCACGAGCATCCGCACGTCGGCGGCCAGGCCCTCGGCACCGAGCGCTGCCGCGCTGAAGCTGGTGGCCATGGAGAAGAAGATGACGGTCCCGCCCTCGGCGGTGGCGAGGATGGCGCCGCCCTCGCAGCCCGGGACGTCGACGCACACCACGGTGACGTCCGCCGGGCCACCGGCCGCGGTGACCGCGTCACGCAGCGCGATCGGGTCGCGGGCGTCGGCGATGGTGACGGCATCGGCCAGGCCGGCGCCGGTGAGGAGGTCGTGCTCGCCCTGGTGGGGCACCACACCGATGGTGCGACCGGCGCCCGCGGCACGCGCCGCTGCG
>DATHAP010000012.1 GCA_035489715.1 Actinomycetes bacterium | reverse complement strand
CAGAGCCCCGGTCCCAGGTCGCCGCGGGTCCTGGATGGTCGCGAACCCCAGCCACAGCAACAGGTCACGCACGACCGGGTGCTGGAAGCGGGAGTGCACCACGTCCCACGCCGACCGCGCGCGCAGGTCGTCGTACTGCTTCGTCGCCTCGTCGTCCAGCGCCGCCTCACCGGACGACAGCCGGCCGTGGGCGCGGACCAGGCCGCCTTCCCACTCGCCCATCATCGCCCTGAACTCCCGCGCGTCCTCGGGCGAGAACCGCGCCAGCTCGTCGACCGTCGCGTCGAGGTCTCGATGCACCGTGACTGCATCCCCGGAAGGCAGCGGCAGCACGACGGCGGGATCAGTGAAGACGTAGGAGAGCCCGTACGTCGACAGCAGCCGCAGCTCGTCGTCGGCGATCACCGGGTTGGACTGGATGAGCACGTGCGCGCTGGAGCACGAGTCGTGCAGGAAGCCGGGCAGCGTCAGCTCCTCGGTCACCGTGTTGCCGCCGACGACCGACTGCGCCTCGAGCACGCACACCTCGAGACCGGCCTGCGCGAGGTATCCCGCGCAGATCAGCGCGTTGTGCCCGGCGCCGATGACGACGACGTCGACCTCGGCCGGCGCCTCGGCCGCCAGCGGCGTGTAGAGCGGGTGGCTCGGGTCGTGCAGCTTCGCCGTACCGACAGCGGTCGTCACAGTTGATCACCTCCGCGGAGCAGGCCAGTTGGAAATCGGTGCAGCGACCTCGCGCCGTCGATGGTCACCTCGAAGAGCTCACCGGTCTGCACGCCGGCCGACAGGTCGGGCGTGCACACGTTGGGCTGCACCACCACGGTCATCCCCTCTTCGAGCGGTCCGGCTTCGGCGCCGGTGGGCGGCCCACGGTGGCTCAGTACCGGCGGTAGGTAGCCGCCGCCGAACCCGTGCACCAGGTCGTCCACCGTCGTGAAGCCCGCCTCCAGGACGAGGTCGGCGGCAGCGAGCAGGTCGGCAGGGAGCGCGCCCGGCCGCAGCAGCGCGACGATCGCGTCGAGGCACGCAACGGCCACGTCGTGCAGGTCGCGGTAGAGCGGCGTCGGCTCAGCGTCGACCGTCACCGTCCGCAGCAGCTGTCCCGGGTAGTCCGTGCCCCACGTCGTGCTCAGCTCGAACACGACTACCGATCCGGTCTCGAGCAGACGATCAGTCGGCCACTGCCCGGGCGCGCACCGGTCCGGCTCCGCCATCGAGGTGGCCGCGACGTAGTGGATGTGGTTGGTGCCGCCCGTCCCGGCGTACGCCGCCTCCACCGCCGCAACCAGGTCCAGCTCGGTCGCGCCCGGCACGGCCGCCGCGACGAGCGCAGCACCCGAGGCGTCGGTCAGCGCAGCCCCGTGCCGCAGCACCGACAGCTCATAGGCCGTCTTGCGCATGCGCGCGGCGACGTACGCCTGGTCCATCTCGACGAGGTCGACGCCGCCCTCGGACAGCGCCGCCCACAACCGGTGCGGCACCGGACCGATCACCCCCACCCGTCGCACAGGTCTGGTTGACGACTGGCGGAGCACCTCGAGGACGGTGTCGGACGTACGTCCGCCCGCACCCAGGACCTCGCAGTCGCGGGCGACCCGGCGGGCGTTGGGCACGTGGTTGGGGAAGCCGACGAGCAGCACCGGGCGCTCGCCGCGGCGCAGCACGACGGCCGCCTCGCGGGTCACCTGCCAGCAGGCCAGCCACGGGACGGCGCTGCCGCTGCGGTTGGCGCCGTACGCCAGGATGGCGTCCAGGCCGAGCCGCTCGGCCTCGGCGAGCAGCCGCTCCCGGCGGGCGGCCAGCTCGTCGTCGGGCACCTCACCGGGCGTTGACACGCCTGCGAGCGTGCCGCAGGCTGCACACGATTGCAACGCCTGGCCGGCACCAGATCTGAGGAGCGCGCATGGACGACCGGGTCGCCTCGGCGATCTCGCACTGGGGCCCGCGGTTCACCACCAACGGGGTGACCGTCGCGGACTTCGAGCGGGTCACGCAGTCGGTCGAGAAGTGGTCGCAGTGGTGCGCCGCGTGGTCGGCGGCCGGCGCGGAGCACGAGGCGCTCGGCCGGACGGCGCTCGACGACGGGCGGCTGCGGTCGGCCGGCGAGCACCTGGCGATGGCGGCGGTCTACTTCCACTTCGCCAAGTTCCTGTTCGTCGAGGAGTACGACGAGATGCGCGAGGCGCACATGTCGGCGGTCCGGTGCCTCGACGACGCGCTGCCGCACCTCGACCCGCTCGGCGAGCGGGTCGAGATCCCGTTCGAGGGGACCCGGATGGTGGGGGTGTTCCGGGCGCCGTCGCGGGGCTCCGGGCCCTTCCCCGCCGTGCTGATGATCCCGGGCCTGGACTCGGCGAAGGAGGAGTTCCGCTCGACGGAGAAGACCTTCCTCGACCGCGGCATCGCGACCTTCAGCCTGGACGGGCCGGGGCAGGGCGAGGCGGAGTACGACCTGCCGATCCGCGGCGACTGGTCGGCGCCGGGCGCCGCCGCGTTGGACGCGCTCGGTGCGCTGCCGGCGGTCGACGCCTCGCGCCTGGCGGTGTGGGGAGTGTCGCTCGGGGGCTACTACTCGGCGCGGGTCGCGGCCGCCGTCGGCGACCAGGTCAAGGCGTGCGTCGCGCTTGCCGGCCCGTACAACTTCGGTGAGTGCTGGGGTCAGCTGCCGCCGTTGACGCGCAAGGCTTTCGAGGTACGCAGCAAGGCCGGTGACGACGACGAGGCCCGCCGCAACGCGCTGACCCTGGATTTGGCCGGCCAGACGTCACGCATCACTGCGCCGACCCTGGTCGTCGCCGGCAAGCTCGACCGGCTCATCCCGTGGCAGCAGGCCGCGCAGGTGGCCGCGGAGATCCCGGACTCGGAGCTGCTCATGCTCGAGGACGGCAACCACGGCAACATGAACGTGTGGCCCAAGCACCGGCCCTACACCGCCGACTGGCTGGCCTCGAAGCTCGGCGCTGCATAGCTGCGATCGCGTCATCAATCGCCCGTGCGGTCGACTTGCTGGGTCCTCGTGGTGGACAGAGACCCGCTCAGGCGGCGTCGAAGTCGCGCAGGAGCTCGGTGAAGTAGACGTCGATGCTGCCGAGCGCCCGGGTGCTGCCTCGCTCCGTGAGATCAGGGGGTGCGCCTGGCAGGGGAGGTGGTCGGGACCGGTAGCGATGACCGGTCGGCGTCGTGGTCTGGACGACGTGGTGCCCGGTGCCGCTGGAGGCGTGCTCGGCGGCTGCCCAGCCGGGGGCTTCCTTGACGTAGTTGCACTGCTCGCACAGGCCCTGACCGTTGCCGGCGGAGGTCTCGCCACCGTCGGCCCGCCGGCGGGCGTGATCGGCATGACGGACGGGAGCGTCGCACCAGGGCGTGCGGCAGGTCTGGTCGCGGAAGACGAGCAGCTGGCGCAGGGCGGGCGGGAAGGTCTCTGCCTTGGCCTGCATGGCGACCAGCTCACCAGTGGTGGGATGGGTGAACAGCCGCCGGAGCCAGGCCTGCCCCGCCGGATCGTCCGTCTGCGTGTGGCGACGCAGCAGGTCGCGGGCGGTGCCGGCGGAGACCGGGCCGTAGCCGACGATCTCGGCCGGCTCGTCGTCACCTGCCAGCAGGCTCCGCTCGGTCATCACCAGGTTGACGTTGACCGGCGTGCTGTGGGCCGTGCTCTGGCCGGTGACCCGCTCCACGAGGGTGTCGGCCATCACCTGTTGTCGGCTGCGCGGGTCGCCGGCGGCGTGGGCCTGGTCGGCGGCCGCGGACAGCGCCGCATGGGCCGCAACGCCCTGGGCGACGGGCAACAGGCCGGTCAGGTAGGACATGGTGTCCGGCGCCGGCCGCAGGCTCACGCAACGGTCGGACTGGGCGCGGCTGGCTCGGGACACTGCGGCCTGCGGGTCGAGTCGGTACGCGGCCCGACGGGCGGCGTCGCTGACCGCTCGGTCACCCATCCCGGCGAGCGTGGCCGGGTCGGCGCAGAGCTCGGCATCGACCCGCCCGCGGTCCTCCCGGGACAGGCATGCGGTCTCGCGGACCAGCAGGGTCGCGCGCCACTCGGAGAGCCCGCCGTCGGTGACAGCCGCCAGGGTGTGTGGCATCTCGTTGACGAGCGCTCGAGCGAAGCCGAGGTGGCGTCCGCCGCGGTTGGGGGACTCGCGCCGCGCCAGCGCCACCTGCGCGCCGATCCCGCGGCCTCGCTCCGAGGCCGGGACCCCGCGGGCCGCGCGCTCGGCCCGGACCGACTCGTCCAGGTCGGCGGTCACCCGGACCTGAGCGGCCGCAGCTGCGGACTTCAGCTCCTCCAGGGCGCGGAGCTGCTGGATGCGCTCGGCGTCGGACACGTCTGCGTCGAGGGCGGCCAGTGCGGCCAGCCAGTCCTTCAGGTCTGTGGTCGTCACGGCCGTCGGACGCACGGCTGCCGAGTGCGAACCGCCCACCCACTCGAACATGCGTTCGATTCTAGCAGCACGAAGGCGGAGCCGGGAGCATTGTGCACAACTTGGGTGCTACCCCACGATGGGCACGACCTGCGGTGAGGGCTGCGAGTCGTCCTTGACGAAGCCGAGCTCGTTCCCGTCCGGGTCGGCGATGGTGAACTTGCGGGTGCCGTAGGCCGTGTCGTGCAGCGGCTCGACGACGGTTGCCTTGCCGCGCAGCCGCGACCACCAGCCCTCGACGTCGCGGACGGTGAAGTTGCAGCGGCCGTGGGCCGGCACCGGCTCCATGACGGAGATGGCGAGCTGCGCGCCGCCGGTGTCGAAGTGCGCGTAGGCCGGGTCGTCCGGCGGCCAGTGCCCCTCGGCCTTGAAGCCGAGGGTCTCCTCGTACCAGGCGATCGAGCGGGCGAAGTCGCTCACGTTGACCCGGACGTGCCGCAGCCGTGGCTGGTCCATCCAGCGAGGCTAGGTCGGCGGACAGCGTGCTGGGAAGCACACCGGTGCACCGCACCTCGACGCCGGGCGGGTTTGCGCCCCGGCCGGGGCGGTAGCGCTCGTTCATGGCGGGCCGTTCTGGCACCGAGCCGGCGACTGCACGATCGCCCGTGCGGCTTCGGCTGGTTCTCGCCGTGTTCGGTGTCATCGTCTGTCTGGCAGTGGCCGTCGTCGCCTGGTCGTTGCGCGACGAGGGTCATCCGGCCGCGATGGCGGTGGTTGGCATCGTCGCGGTCGCGGCAGCTGTCGTTGCCGTGGTCGACCTGGTGGTGCTCCAGCGCCGGCTGCACCGGACCCGGTGACCTGCACCGGAGCCGGTGACGCACACCGGACCCGGTGACCTGGTCAGCCGGCGGTCTCTGACGCGACGTAGTCCGCGACGTGCTGCTCCCACAGCCGAGCCGACTCAGGGTCGTGCTTGCTGCCACTGCGGTCGGCGTTGTACATGAGGTCGGCGTCGTCCGGATAGGTCGACTCGACGAACGCGGCGAACGGCTCCCACATCTCGGCGGCGAACCCGTTGGTGTCGTGGCTGAACTCGGACAGGGCGTAGGCGATCTGCCCGTCCTGGACGCGCAGCGACCAGTAGTTGTCTTCGAACGGCCCCCGACCCAGCTGCTCGGACCCCAGTGCCTGCAGCCGGTAGTCGCACCGCAGGTCGACCGTGCTCCCGCTGGCCTTGCCGGCTTGGCACGGAGCCCGCAGCTCGGTCCAGCCGGCGGCTTCCCGCCAGGTGGCGTCGCCGCGCAGGTCCTCCGTCGAGTCCCACACCATCGCGACTGCCTCGTCGCTCAGGTAGGTCAGCATCCGGTCCGCGTCGTACCTGTCGTACGCCGCGAAGAACCCCGCAGCCACCTGCTGCGCCTGCGTCGTGACGGACGGCCCGGCGGGTGGCGCTGCCTCGTCGGAGCCCACCCATCGCGTGGTCACTGCAAGCGCGCCGACGACGAGCGCCAGCACCACGACGCCGGTCACGACCATCCCGGTGCGCTGTCGGGTCCTGACCTCACGCTTGAGGTCGACGATCTGGGTCATGGGATCCACCCCTCGAGCAGAGGCGTGCACTGCGTCCGCGGCACGCTGAGCGCGGGTGTCGATGCTCATGACTCCGGCCTCTCGTCGACGCTCTCTCCCAGGCGTTCGGCCAGCCGGGCCCTGGCGTTCCAGAGCTGGGACTTCACGGTCCCGTCGGCGCACCCCAGGATCCCGGCGATCTCCGCGACCGAGCAGCCGTAGACGTAGCGCAGGGCCACGCACTGGGCCTGCCGTCGCGGCAGGCGACGTACCTCCGCCCAGAACGCGCTGTCCGTCTGGTCCAGCTCGGCGACGGCCACAGGCCGCGCCCGGAGCCGCACGAGCGCCCGGGCCTCGACGACCCGGCGGCGCACGAGAGACGTCGCGGTGTTGGCGCACACCCGACGCACCCAGGCGACCGGCAGGTCAAGGCGGGACACGTCGTCCCACCGCCGGTACGCGGTGAGCATCGCCTCCTGGGCGACGTCCTCCGCGTGGGCCCGGGAGCCGGTCAGCGCGAACGCCATGGCCACGAGCGAGGAGTACTCCCGGGCGTAGAACCCGTCGAAGGACTCGACGTGGACCACCCAGGTGAGAGTGCCGTCGGTCGGCTGACCAGCGCCGTCGCCGGCGCCGTCCTCGGCCGTTGAGCTCGTCACAGCCTTCACTCGCTCGACCACCCGTTCTGGTTGAGGCACGGGGCCGTCTTCTCGAGAGTGCGCCGCGAGATCATGGACGACAACGGGTCGACAGGTGCGTCACCGGCCGATGACCGGGTACGTCGTCGGCACGGAGCACGGAAGGAGACCCTGATGCCCGTACCGACGTTCCAGGACCTGCCGCTGGCCGACCGCGACCGCGAGTGGGACGGCGCCGCCGCCGAGAAGCGCGTGCGGAAGTGGGCCGGCGCCGAGGACGAGCCCAACGCCAAGTACCGCGACGCGCACGCGTGGTACGACTCCGACAAACCGGAGAACTTCGGCTCCTACAAGCTGCTGATCGCCGATGTCGTCGACGGCAAGCTCACGGCGGTGCCCCGCGGCGTGATGGCGGCCGGCGGGGTGCTCGACGGGGCTCGTGGTGGCGCTGACCTGCCGACCGGAGACGTGGACCGCGTCAAGTCCCACCTGGCGAAGTACTACAAGAAGATGGGCGACGAGCCGCCCTGGGAGCGGTGACGAGATGGCCACCGCCTACGAGGTGCGGATGACCGTGACCGACAAGGGACGCGCGGACCCGCCGGTGAGCGGAGTCCTGGAGCGGTCCCTGGCGGACGGCGGGCGGGTGGAGGTGAGCCACGAGCCGCAGGCCGGAGGTCAAGGGGGAGACCGGGTGCGGGTCCACCTGTGGGTCGACGCGAACGACTCGTCGCAGGCCCAGATCGAGGCCCTCGACCGGGTGCGCGACGCGCTCTCGGCCGCCGGGCTGCGGGAGCCCGCGGTCGAGCTGGGCGATCCCGACGTCCGCGCCAGCTCATGACCGGCCAGACTCGTCGTCATGGCTCCGGAGCCGGCCGATGACCGCAGGTCCGGACGAGGCCGACCACCGGGGCGACGACGACGACACCACGAAGCCCACGACGGAGCAGGGTCCGCCCACGACGGAGCAGCGTCCGCCCACGACCGGGCAGGATCCGCCCGCGACGGAGCCGGACCCGCCCAGCCCGGCCGGGACGTCCTCACCGGAGGAAGCAGCGGCGGCGGGTGGCTCGGACGGCTCGCCGCCCGCGCAGGGGGAGGGCGAGCCCGACTCCTACTGAGGCTTCGACACCGCCGCTGGCTGGTCGCCCTGGTCGCCCTGACGGTTGCGGCGGTCCTCCTGGCCGGGGCTGGTGGGTGGATCGTGACCCGGCCCGACCCGCCGTCACCGCAGGAGCCGCTCTCGCTCGACCGGGCCTGCCGGCTGGTGCTGGCCTACCGGGACGCCGAGGTCGGGCCGGCCGTGCTGGCGGCCCGCGAGGACCTGCGAGGGGTGGTGCACGGGCTGCCCACCAACGGCACCCGTGCCCAGGTGGCGGTGCGCGCCTACGCGGACGCCACCCTGGGGCCGCCGACGGCCGGCCCGGCCCGATATCTGGACGGCGCGGACGTCGCCTGCCGCCGGGTCGGAGTGCCGCTGTACACCTGGTGACCGGCCGGGTCGGGCCGCCTTGACACCGCGGACCACCCCTCGTAGCGTCTGATCCGCAATCGATTGCAGCGACCGGCTGCACGAGCCGGATCGGCACTGGTGGGGAGCCGCATGAGCGACGTGAGCACGCAGCCGACCGTCGGCTGGATCGGGACCGGCCGGATGGGCGCCGCCATGGCGGCCCGGCTGGCCCGGGCCGGCGTCGACCTGCACGTCTGGAACCGCACCCGGGCCAAGGCCGAGCCGCTCGCCGAGCTCGGCGCAACCGTGGTCGACGGCATCGCCGACCTGGCCGGCCGGGAGATCGTCTTCGTGATGGTCAGCGCCGACCAGGACCTGGAGCAGGTGCTCTGCGCCGAGGGCGGGCTGCTCCGACAGGACCAGGCACCGCAGGTCGTCGTCGACACATCCACCGTGTCGACCGAGACCTCGGCGCGGATGCGGGCCGAGTGCACCGAGCGCGGCACCGAGTTCTTGGCCGGCCCGGTGAGCGGCAACGCCAAGGTCGTCGGCTCAGGCAAGCTCACCCTGGCCTGCTCGGGCAAGGAGGACGTCTTCGACCGGGTGCACCCGCTGCTCGACCACATCGGCATGCACTCGACCTACGTCGGCGAGGGCGAGGTGGCCCGGTTGGTCAAGATCTGCCACAACCTGATGCTCGGCGTGGTCACCCAGAACATGGCCGAGATCACGGTACTGGCCGAGCGCGGCGGGGTCTCGCGCGCGGCGTTCCTCGAGTTCCTCAACAACAGCGTGATGGGCTCGATCTTCACCCGCTACAAGACGCCGGCGTTCGTCCAGCTCGACTACACCCCGACGTTCACCCCGCTGCTGCTGCGCAAGGACTTCGACCTCGGTCTGGCGGCGGCCCACGACCTCGACGTGCCGATGCCGACCGTCGCGACCACCGCCGCGATGGTGCAGGGCACGGTCAGCTCGGGACGTACCGACGAGGACTTCGCCGTCCTGCTAGACCAGCAGGCGGCGCTGTCAGGCGTCCAGCTGAAGCCGGAGGACGCCCAAGTCGAGGATGGTCTCGCACCGGACCAGGCGGGCTGAGTGACCACCACTCCGGCGACCGCTCCGGGCCCGCTGCCCGCCCCCGGGCACATGGGGGTCGACTACGAGGAGCGGGTCGACTTCGCCCGGCTGCGCGACTACCGGGTCGGCCGGGCCAATGCGGCGCTGGAGAGCAGCGAGTGCGGGGCGTTCCTGCTCTTCGACTTCTACAACATCCGCTACACGACGCAGACCTGGATCGGCGGCGCCCTCGGCGACAAGATGATCCGCTATGCGCTGCTGGTGCGCGGCAAGGACCCGGTGCTGTGGGACTTCGGGTCGGCGGTCAAGCACCACAAGAAGTACTCGCAGTGGGTGCCGGACGAGAACTACCGGCCGGGCTTCCTCGGCTTCCGCGGCGCCGTCTCGCCGACCGTCGGGCTGATGGCCGAGGCGGTCAGCGAGATCAAGGGACTGCTCACCGACGCCGGCGTCGCCGACCAGCCGGTCGGGGTCGACATCGTCGAGCCGCCGTTCTTCTTCGAGATGCAGCGGCAGGGCCTGACCGTCGTCGACGCGCAGCAGCTGATGCTCGACGCGCGCTGCATCAAGTCGCACGACGAGATCGTGCTGCTCAACCAGGCCTGCGCGATGGTCGACGGCGTCTACCAGGACATCGTCGAGATGCTCAAGCCCGGCGTCCGCGAGAACGAGGTCGTCGCGCACGCCAACAAGCGGCTCTACAAGATGGGCTCGGACCAGGTCGAGGCGGTCAACGCCATCTCCGGCGAGCGGTGCAACCCGCACCCGCACAACTTCACCGACCGGCTGGTCCGCCCGGGCGACCAGGCGTTCTTCGACATCATCCACTCGTTCAACGGCTACCGGACCTGCTACTACCGCACCTTCGCGGTCGGCAGCTCGACGCCGGCGCAGCGCGACGCCTACACCAAGGCACGCGAGTGGATGGACCGCGGGCTGGCCGGCATCCGGGCCGGCGTCGGCTCCGACGAGATCGCGGCGCTGCTGCCCGAGGCCGACGAGTTCGGGTTCGAGAACGAGATGGCGGCGTTCGGGCTGCAGTTCGCCCACGGCCTCGGCCTCGGCCTGCACGAGCGGCCGATCATCAGCCGGCTCAACAGCATGAAGGAGCCCGTCGAGATCAAGGTCGGCATGGTTTTCGCCCTGGAGACCTACTGCCCGGCCAGCGACGGCTACTCGGCGGCCCGGATCGAGGAGGAGGTCGTGGTGACCGAGGACGGACCGCGGGTGATCACCCTCTTCCCGGCGCAGGACCTGGTCGTCACCAACCCCTACTGACCACTGGCGTAGCCCTTCGTGGGCGGCGAGGATGCGAGTCATGACTTCAGACGTCCTGAGCAAGGTCCCCACCGACCTCTTCATCGGCGGCACCTGGCGGGCCGCCTCCGAGGGCGGCCGCTTCGACGTGACCGACCCGGCGACCGGCGACGTCATCGCGCAGGTCGCCGACGCGTCGGCCGAGGACGGGCTGGCCGCGGTCGCCGCCGCGCACGAGGCCGGCAAGGCGTGGGCGGCGACCCCGCCCCGCCAGCGCGCCGAGGTGCTGCGCAAGGCGTGGCAGCTGATGACCGAGCGGGCCGACGAGATCGCCACGCTGATCTCGCTCGAGAACGGCAAGGCGCTCCCCGACGCCAAGGGTGAGGCGACCTACGCCGCCGAGTTCTTCCGGTGGTACGCCGAGGAGACCGTCCGGATGGACGGCATGGTCACCACCGCCCCGTCCGGCGCCAACCGGATCATGGTGATCCACCAGCCGGTCGGCGTCTGCGTGCTCGTCACCCCCTGGAACTTCCCGGCCGCCATGGCCACCCGCAAGATCGGCCCGGCGCTCGGCGCCGGCTGCTCGGTCGTCCTCAAGCCGGCGTCCGACACCCCGCTCACCGCGCTGCTGATGGCGCAGATCCTCGACGACGCCGGCGTGCCGGCCGGTGTGGTCAACGTGGTGCCGGCCCGCCGCTCCGGCGAGGTGGTGTCGGCGATGGTGCACGACGACCGGGTGCGCAAGCTGTCGTTCACCGGCTCGACCGAGGTCGGCCGGGTGCTGCTCAAGGAGGCGGCCGACACCATCGTCAACACGTCGATGGAGCTGGGTGGCAACGCCCCGTTCCTGGTCTTCGCCGACGCCGACATGGACGCGGCGATCGAGGGCGCGATGATCGCCAAGATGCGCAACGGCGGCGAGGCGTGCACCGCAGCGAACCGGTTCTACGTCGAGGCCTCGGTCGCCGAGTCCTTCGCGAGCAAGCTGGCCGAGAAGATGGGTGCGATGAGGGTCGGGCCGGGCACCGACCCCGAGACGCAGGTCGGCCCGCTGGTCAACGACGCGGCTGTGCAGAAGGTCGACGAGCTGGTCACCGGTGCCCTCGGCAGCGGCGCCCGTGCCCTCCTCGGGGGAGCGGTGCCCGATCGGACCGGCTGCTACTACGACCCCACGGTGCTGGTCGACGTGCCGGCCGACGCGGCCATCCTGCGCGAGGAGATCTTCGGGCCGGTCGCGCCGATCGTCACCTTCACCGAGGAGGACGAGGCGGTCCGGTACGCCAACGACACCGAGTACGGCCTGGTCGCCTACGTCTACACCGGCGACCTGGCCCGCGGGCTGCGGGTCAGCGAGGCGCTCGAGTCCGGCATGGTCGGGGTCAACCGCGGCCTGGTGTCCGACCCGGCCGCGCCGTTCGGCGGAGTCAAGCAGTCCGGCATCGGTCGCGAGGGCGGCCACGAGGGCCTGCTCGACTACACCGAGAGCAAGTACATCGCCGTCACCTGGTGACGGCCGCGGCCCGGCGGCTGGCGGGTCTCCGTACCGATGAACAGGACGTACGCCCGCCAGCCCGGCAGGGTCAGACGCCGCCGGCGGCCACCGACACCGGCTGCCACTCGCGCCAGGTCACCAGCCGCGACTCGTAGTCGGCGGCCGCGATGCCGAGCGGCGCCTCGCCGAGGAAGATCCGCAACGGCGGCTCCTCCGCGTCGACCACGGCCCCGGCCGCCTTCTCGCGCACCTCGTCGTCGGACGGGTGCAGCGACCGGGGACGAGGCTGGACATTCCCGGCTGCCGGGCCGGGCTGCTAGGCATGTGCCATGTCGGAGCAGACCTACCCCACCATCGTGCAGACCGTCATCGACACGACCGATGCGCGGCGCGCCGCCGAGTTCTACCGCCGGCTGCTCGGGCTGAGCTACCGGCCCGGCGACGAGCAGCCGCCCGCGGGTGAGCCCGACCCCAACGGCACGGACTGGCTGGTGCTGCGCAACCCCCACGGTGGCCGGGAGCTGGCCTTCCAGCAGGTCGACTCGCTGCCCCGATCGACCTGGCCGTCCAACGACCTGCCCCAGCAGCTGCACCTCGACCTGAGCGTGCCCGACGCCGAGTCACTGCAGCAGTCGCACGACCGGGCGATCGAGCTCGGAGCCACGGTCCTCCTCGACCGCACGGACGACGAGGACGAGCCGCTCTGGGTCTTCGGCGACCCGGATGGCCACCCGTTCTGCATCTTCGTCGCGCGATGAGTCACTGGTCGGTCGTGAAGGTGACGGACTTACGGGTCCGGTCGATCTGGTCGACCAGCTCGCTCGGCGCTCCGTCCTGGTGCCACGCGTCGACCACGACCGGGACGCCGTCCACGTCCACGACCCAGAAGTCGATGACGACATCCGTGAACACGTCGCTGTAGCTGACGCCACGACTGCCTCGTGGCGCTTCCGCCACCCGGTAGCCATCCCGTGCACCGGTCGTCGATCCGTAGACGCAGGTGCACGGTGTCGCGGCCGAACGCCCGCTGCTGGGTGGCCGCCTGGACGACCGTGCTTCTGGGGAGCTGGGCGAGCTGCCGCGCGAGGGCCGGTGACGTCTCGCCCACGTCGGAGTTGGGGTTGTCACCGTTGCAGCCGGACCCGGCGGCCAAGGCCTGCGGGCGGTAGACGGCCACCCCGGCGGTGTGCGTACCGTCGGAGACCACCGGGTAGTTCCCGTCCGTCCATCCGGCGCCGTCGAGAGTGAGGTCCGCCTCGAGCGCGGCACCGGTCGCACCGACGCCTGCGAGCATCCGGTAGGTGCCTGGCTGGAGCTCGGATCCGCCTGCTGTGGGCAACGACTGCGGCTCTGCGGACCGGGACGGCTTCGACGTATCGGCCGGCGCGGCCTTGGTCGTCGAGTCGATCAGCGTGACGCCGTACGCGCCACCGGCAAGGAGAACCGCGACGGCGGCTGCGACCGCGACTCGTCCCTGGTTGCGGCGCCGCCGCCGGACCCGCCCGCCACTGATCAGCTCATCGACATCGGGTCGGGGCACGGTCTGCATGTCTGCCTCCTGGCTGAGTGCAGCTCGGAGCTGCTCGTCGAGGGTCATGACTCACCCACCGCCTCCCCGATGCCCGACGCGGTCAGGGCCCGTCGGAGTGCCCCGGTCGCCGCCGCAGCCTGTGACTTCACCGTCCCTGGCGCGCACCCGAGGACCGCGGCGATCTGTGCCTCGGTCAGGTCCTCGTAGTAGCGCAGCACGATGACCGCCCGCTGCCTGGGAGGCAGCGCGCACACCAGCGGCCAGAAGAGGTGCCGGTCCAGCACAGGCACCTCGGCGGAGTCGCCCGCCTCGTCGGGGAGCTCGTCCCAAGGCTGCTCACCGACCCACGATCGTCGGCGGCTGGACACGAAGGTGTTGGCAAGCATCCGGCGCACGTACGCCTCGGCGAACTCCATCCGGCCGATCCGCGACCAGCTCACGTACGCCTTCTCCAGGGTCGTCTGCAGCAGGTCCTCCGCGACCGTCGGCGACGCCGTGAGGAGATAGGCCAGCCGGTAGAGGGACCCCCAGCGGGCGGCGACGAACGCGGCGAAGTCCTCGTCCGTGCTCATCGGTCACCCCCTGGTGCCTCGGTCACCCCTGTAACGCGATGGTGGACCGTCTCGGTTCGTCGGCGTCGACCAATGGGTGAGAAACCGCCGTGCACCGGCGCGGATCATCGGCGAGCATCGCCCGATGCCCCTGAAGGACTCGCTGCTCGCGGTCCTGGTGGTGACGATCTGGGGCACCAACTTCGTGGTGGTGGATGCAGGGCTCGAGGGCGTGCCGGCGCTGCTCTTCCTGGCGATGCGGTTCGTCGTGGTCCTGCTTCCGGCGGTCTTCATCGTCCCGCGGCCCCGGGCCCGCTGGCAGGACGTCGCCGCGGTCGGCGCCTTCATGTCGCTGGGTCAGTTCGGTCTGCTCTACCTCGCCCTCGGGGCCGACATGCCGCCGGGCCTCGCGTCGCTGGTGCTGCAGGCACAGGTGTTCTTCACCGTCCTCATCGCCTCGCTGACCATCGGCGAGCGGCCGAGCCGCCGGCAGCTGATGGCGGTGCTGGTCGGCGGGGTCGGGCTGGTCGTGGTGGCCTTCGGTCGGTCGGCGGCGACGCCGCTCGTTGCCCTCATGCTCATCCTGGCTGCCGCCCTGTCGTGGGCGGTCGGAAACGTACTGAGCCGGCGGGTCCGCTCCGCCTCCGGGCTGTCGCTGACCGTGTGGTCCGGCCTGGTCGTGCCGGTGCCGGCGGTCCTGCTCTCCCTGGCCGTCGACGGCCCGGCCGAGGTGGGTCACGCGCTGACACACCTGCCGGTCAGCGCGCTCTGGGCGACCGCGTACACCGCCTACCTGGCCAGCCTGGTCGGCTACGGCCTCTGGAACCACCTGCTCGGCCGGCACCCGGCGGCTGCCGTCGTGCCGTTCGCGCTGCTCG
>DATHAP010000011.1 GCA_035489715.1 Actinomycetes bacterium | reverse complement strand
AGCGCGTTGTGCCCGCTGCCGATGACGACGACGTCGCGGGCTGCCACCCGCCGGAGCCTACGTGCCGGGGCGCGTGGGGATCGCAGTCGCGAGCACGGTGCCGTCGCGGGTCAGCGCCTCGGCGAGCAGCAGCCGGCGCGGGCTGCCGTCCTGCGGCCCGAGGAACGCGTTGACGTCGCCCCCGGTGGGCCGGACGGTGGTGCTGCCGCCGTCGCGCCAGCGCAGCCTGACCTGGGTGGCCGCCGACGGGGCGATGCCGGCGACGCTGCTGTAGCGGCGGTCGTCGGCCAGCAGCAGGTGCAGGTCGCCGTCGACCGTGGCGCAGGCGGTGTCGAACGGGTTCCAGGGGACGTACGGCGGGCCGTCCCACCAGGTGCCGGCGGTCATCCGGCAGGCGGTGCGGCCGTCGGTGCGCACCTGGACCGGCTGGGGAAAGGCGCCGTTCGTGGTCACCACGGTCTCGAGGGTGCGGGGTACGTCGTCGCCGAGCAGCATCCCCGCGGGCACGGTGTCGAGGACGGTGCGGCCGGCCCGCTGGACGACCACCCGGGTCACCGCCTCCGGCGCGACGATCGGCACCAGCGCCATCCGGTCCTCGACGAAGCCCGTGGTGTCCGGCAGCTGCTCGCCGGGGCTGCTGTTGGTCACCGTGACCGTGTCGCCGATGTCACCGGGCAGCAGCACGACCAGCACACCGGCGTCCACGACCCGCGCCGGCTGGGCGACCATCGACGACAGCGAGCGGTAGACGCCGCGGGTCCCGGCGACCGCCCTTGATCCCGGCCGGTCCGACGCGAAGGTCACGGTCGCCACCGTCAGCCCCTCGTCGGCGGACCGGCTGGCGAGGAGCACCACGACCTGCGGGCCGTCGGGCGCGCGGGTGACGACCAACGGGCTCCAGCCCGGGTCCGTCCCGGTCGCCTCGAGCGCCCGCTGCCACATGGCGTCGGTCAGCTCGACCGAGCGCCACGACGCCGCCGGCTGCGCCTCGGGCCAGGACGGCGTCGGGACGCTGGTGGTCGAGGGCGAGGCCCGGTCGAGGAGGCGGTCCGACCTGTCGGTGCGGTCGGCGTCGTTTCCGGAGCCGCCGCCGGGAGCGCCGACCGCCCCCAGTGCGATGACCGCGCACACCGCCGCGGCGGCGACGAGCACTCCGCGACCGTCCACCCTCGCGAGCCTAGGCGCGGCCGGCCGACGTGTCGGGTGGTCCCGGCTCGGACCGATGACTTCCGGGCCGGATGGTGGTCTGGTGTGGCATGGACGAAGCCGCCAGGACCAAGCTCGCCGACTCGCTGGATGGGTCGGTCGTGCTGCCGGGCGACCCGGCGTACGACGAGACCCGCGCGATCTGGAACGCCATCGTCGACCACCGCCCGGCAACGATCGTCCGGTGCGCCAGCGTCGGCGACGTGGTCACCGCGGTCCGGACGGCCCGTGAGCACGATCTCGAGATCGGCATCCGGTGCGGCGGGCACAGCGCGGCCGGCCACGCGGTGCCGGACGGTGGGCTGATGGTGGATATGACGCCGCTGCGCGCGGTGCGGGTCGACCCGAAGGAGCGACGCGCTGTCGTGCAGGGCGGTGCCATGCTCGGTTCGCTGGACCGGGCGACCCAGGAGTACGGGCTCGCGGTCACCGCCGGCAACGTTTCGCACACCGGCGTCGGCGGGCTCACCCTCGGCGGCGGGATGGGCTGGCTGGCGCGGCAGGCCGGGCTGGCGTGCGACAACGTCGTGTCGTTCGAGGTGGTCACTGCCGAGGGTGACGTGCTGAGGGTCAGCGATGGCGAGCACCCCGACCTCTACTGGGCGCTGCGCGGCGGGGGCGGCAACTTCGGCGTCGTCACCGAGTTCGAGTTCCGGCTGCACGACATCGGCACCGAGGCCCTGTCGGTCGAGATCGACTTCCCGGTAGAGCAGGCCGCGAGCGTGCTGCGCGGCTGGCGCGACCTCAATGCGCCGGCGCCCCGCGAGGCCACGTTCACGATGGGCATCGGCGGCGGTGTGGTCACGCTCGGGTTCGTCTGGGTGGGTGACCCTGCGCGCGGCGTGACGCTGGTGCCCGACATCCGCGCGCTGGGTCGCCCGGCGGCGGAACGCGTCGTGCCGATGTCGTACGTCCAGCTGCAGACCCGTGACGACGTCGTCGACGGGCACGCCCGCAGGCGCTACCAGAAGGGCCACTACTTCCGCGACCTCACCGACGAGGTCATCGACACGATGGTGGCCGTGGCCGACGTCGGCCCGTACGCCCCCGGTGTCGGCCTGCAGGCCTATGGCGGGGCGATCGCCGACGTGCCCGAGGACGACGCCGCCTTCAGCCACCGCGACACCGCGTTCGAGCTCGGCGCGAGCACCGGCTGGACCGACCCGGGCGAGGACGACCTGCGCATCGAGACCGCTCGGTCGTACGCCGCCACGCTGGAGCCCTTCGCCTCCGGCGTCTACGTCAACGTGCTCGGTGACGAGGGCGCGGCCGGCGTTCGTCGCGCCTACTCGCCCGAGAAGCTGGCCCGGCTGACCACGGTGAAGGACACCTACGACCCGCGGAACGTGTTCCACCTCAACCAGAACATCCGCCCGTCGACGGCAGACACCTGAGTGGGCACACGAGCACACAGTCACCCGCCCACGACTGATGCGGCGACCGCGCCGAGCCTGGGTAAGAGCCGGGCGTGAGGGGACTGTGTGCTGGTCGGTCCGGCGGTCGGCCTAGCGGAGGACCAGCGTGCCGTCGCGGGGCAGCGTCTCGACGTCGACCGGCACCGTCTCCGGGTAGATCAGCCCGGCCCCGGTGTTGAGCAGCACCACCTCGTCCGACGACGAGAGCCAGCCGCTCTCCCGCAGCTGTCGCGCGGCCGTCACCGTCGCGGCCCCCTCGGGCGACAGGAACATCCCCTCGAGCCGGCCGGCCAGCCGGACGTCGGCCAGCAGCTCCTCGTCGGTCACCGCGACAGCCGTGCCGTCGGTGTCGTAGAGCGCGTCGAGGACCAGGAAGTCGCCGAGCGCCTTGGGCACCGTGATGCCGAAGGCGACCGTCCGCGCGTCGGCCCACATCTCGCTCTCGCGCGCACCGGCCTCGAACGCCTTGACGATCGGCGCGCACCCGGTGGACTGCACCGACACCAGCCGCGGCAGCCGGCCGGTGACCCAGCCGAGCTCGAGCAGCTCCTGCAGCGCCTTGTGGATCCCGATCAGCCCGACGCCGCCGCCGGTCGGGTAGACGATGACGTCGGGCATCCGCCAGCCGAGCTGCTCGGCGATCTCGTAGCCCATCGTCTTCTTGCCCTCGATGCGGTATGGCTCCTTCAGCGTCGCGACGTCGAACCAGTCCTCGCCGCTGGCCGCCACGGCCGCCGCGGTCAGCCGGCCGGCGTCCGAGATCAGCCCGTCGACCAGCCGCAGGTCCCCACCCGCCGCGAGTGTCTCCACCCGGGTGATCGACGGCGCGTCGACCGGCATCGTCACGGTCATGGCGAGCCCCGCCCGACCGGCGTAGGCGGCCCAGGCCGCACCCGCGTTGCCGTTGGTGGGCATGGCCATCCGGGTCGCGCCCAGCTCCTTGGCCCGCGAGACCCCGACCGCCGCGCCGCGCGCCTTGAACGTGCCCGTCGGCAGCAGCCCCTCGTCCTTCACCCACACCTGCTCGAGCCCGAGCGACTCCGCCAGCCGCGGCGTCGACAGCAGCGGCGTCATGCCCTCGCCGAGGGTCACGACGTGCTCGGGCCCCGAGACCGGCAGCAGCTCGTGGTAGCGCCACAGGTCAGCGTCCCGGCCGGCCAGCCCCGCAGGTGTCAGCTCGACCGAGCTGAGGGCGTACCGCGCGAGCAGCGGTGACCCGCACGCGGGGCACACGCCCTGGCGCACGGTCGCGTCGTGGCGCTCGCCGCACCGCGGGCAGTCCAGGTGGGAGAGGGAGGAGTACGTCGCCACGCCGGTCATCCTGGCGCCCCGCGTCACCGGCCGGTCATGGCGGGTCGGTGGTCCGGGCGGCGCGGCGCTCACGGCGGCGGCGCAGGGCCCGGCGGATCCGGCTGGCGAGCAGGACGACCAGCCCGCCGCCGACGACGAGCAGCACCGCCGCGATCGTCGCGGCGAGCCACGGCGCCACGACCACCAGCGACACCAGCCCGGCGACCGCGCCGTCCTCTGCCACGCTGACCGCGATGTTGCTGGCCGGCTCGGGGGAGGTGTTGACCGCCAGCCGCAGGCCGCCCTTGACCAGGTGCGAGGCCAGCGCGGTCAGCCCGCCGGTCGCGGTGAGGACGGCCGTCTCCAGGGAGTCGGCGTCGCCCGAGACGAGGAGGGCGATCGCGGCGCCGACCGTGGGGCGGATCGCTGTGTGCACCGCGTCCCACGTCGAGTCGAGGTAGGGGATCTTGTCGGTGACGAACTCGAGCGCGTAGAGGACCGCGGCCGCCACGAGCACGTCGGTGCGCTGCAGGCCCTCGGGGATCGACTCCACGCCGCCGATCCGGCCGATCAGCCCCAGCACCAGCACGGTCGCATAGGCGTTGACCCCGCTGGCCCAGCCCGACGTGAAGACCATCGGCAGCAGCTCGGTCACGGCGTCCGCCCCTCGAAGGTGCCCTCCACGTCCAGCACGGCGAAGCGGGCGAACAGCTCCTCGGCGTACCACCCGAGCTCGGCCGTGCGGCGCACGACCTCCTGGTGCGGGGCTCGCCGGTGCGCGAAGTCGGTCAGGGACGCCGCCGAGTTCCACAGGCTGAACGTGCCCTGCAGCCCGACCGGCGCCTCGCCGATGCCCACGGCGAGCCGAAGGCCGCTCGAGCGGTGCAGGTCGGCCGACACCGGCGGTACGGAGCGCCAGAAGCTCGCCGAGCGCCGGACCGTGATCCGGGCCCGGGTCAGCGCGGCGACCGGCCCGTCGTGGCGCGTCGGGACCGGGTCGCCGAACGGCCGGCGCCGCGACCACTCACCGCGGCTGGCCAGGGGGCGCAGCGTGACCCGCAGCCGCTCCTCGGCCACCCGGGCCCAGGACCGAACGACCCGACCGCGCTCGAACGCCTGGGCGTCGGCCGCCCGGTCCCACGTGGCGAGCATTCCCCAGTGCCGGGGGTCCGCGTCGCGTACCGTGAACGTGCGGCCGTCGCCGGTGCCCAACAGCTTGGCGAACCCCGGCCGCCCGGGGCCGCGCCCGACGAGGGCGCGGTGGGTGGCCATCCGGGTCACCGCGCCCGGCACCCGGTGCAACGGCACCCCCCAGAGGTGCAGTGTCACCACCTCCGGCACGTCTCCCACGGCGCAGACCCTACGCACCGGGCGCACCTCGGGATCCGTCCACCGGAATCGTCAAGGCGCGTGGGCAGGACGCCGAAGGGGTAAGCAGCACCCGGTCCCCACCCCGGGGACCCGGGACTCCCGGACACCGATCGACGAGGTAACCCCGCAGTGCCCCACACCGCCGACGGCGCCATCGACGCCCGCCCCGACTCCGACGCCGACGGCATCCAGAGCGCCCGGCGCGCCCGCTGGGCCCGCCTCGGCCGCTGGGCGCTCCCGATCGGTCTCGCGATCGCGCTGACCGTGTCGGTCTGGAGCATGGAGCGGGTGCCCGACGCGTCCTGGAAGCCCGCGCTGATCGGCCTGTTGCCGTGGGTGATCGGCAAGTACGTCCTCTGCCCGCTCCGCTGGCACTCCCTGTCGGTGGCCAAGAGGACCCGGCGGTGGCACCTGCGGGCCTACGCCGAGAGCGAGCTGATCGGGCTGGCCTCGCCGGCCCACGTCGGCGCCGACCTGTGGCGCATGCACCGCCTGCAGAGCGTCGGCCTGTCCCGCCCGTGCGCGGTCGCCGAGGTCGGCCTGGACCGGCTGGTCGGCGCGATCGGGCTCACCGTCTTCGTCGTCGCCTCCGGCGCCGCCCTCCCGCCCCAGCTGCTGGTCGCGGCCGGCGGCCTCGCCCTCGTCCTGCTCGTCGCCGGCCTGGTCGTGCACCGGCTGCGGCGCGGCGTGCTCGCCTCGCGCCCGCTGCCCCGGCCCAGGGTGCTCGCGAAGGGCATCGTCATCTCCATGGGCTACCAGCTCACGATCATGGGTCTGCTGATCGGCACGGTCGCGGCCATGGGGGAGCAGGTCGACCCGCTGCCGCTGCTCGGGGTCTTCGGTGCCAGCCAGGTCGCCGGCATCCTGCCCGGCGTCCATGGTGCGAGCCCGCGCGACGGCGCCCTCGTCGTCGGGCTGGCCTCGCTCGGCGTCACCTGGCAGGCCGCGCTCGGCGCTGTGGCCCTGACCGCGGTGCTCGCCTGGGCGCCGGCGGTGCTCATCGGCGGCGCGTTCCTCGGCCTGCGCCGGCTGCGGCCGGTCGCCGCCGGCGCCGCCTGACCGGCCCCCCTGCCAGGCCGGTCCCGGGTGCCCTGACGACGTACCGCTGGGAGACTGTTCGCGTGCTGGCGATCGCCCACCGCAGCGGCAACACCGTCGCCGGGCTGCGCGAGGCGCTCGACCTCGGTGTGGACCTGGTCGAGGCCGACGTGCACGCCTACCGCGGGCGGCTCGAGGTGCGGCACCTCAAGACGATGGGCGGCCTGCCCTGGCTGTGGGACCGCGGCGAGATCGTGCACCGGCGACGGCACGAGCACCTCGACCTGGCGGGGCTGATCGCGGCGCTCGGCGACGACCACCGGCTGATGATCGACCTCAAGGGTCTGCACCCGAGACTGGCGCCGTCGGTGGCGCAGCTGCTGCGCGCGTCGGTGCCCGACCGCGGGCTCACGGTGTGCACCAAGTCGTGGTGGATGCTCGACGCGTTCGACCTGCCCGTGCAGCGGGTGTTCTCGGCGTCGTCGCGACGGCAGCTGGCGCGGCTGCGCGCCCGGGTGGCCCGGGAGCCGGTCGACGGGGTGTCGGTGCGGCTGTCACTGCTGGACGCGGAGGTCGTCGACGAGCTGCACCTCGGCACAGAGCGGGTGCTGACCTGGTCGGTCGACACGCCCGAGGCGCTCGACCGGGCCCGCTCGGTCGGGGCGGACGGCGTCATCAGCAAGGACCTCGACCTGCTGCGCGGCGTGATCGCCGAGACCTGATCAGGCGCTCGGCCGCCGCAGCTGGATGCCACCGCGCCGGTCGAAGCAGGTGCCGTAGTCGCACGCACTGACGCCGACAATCATCGGTGGCAACGTGTTTCGTCGCGGCCGCACCGGTCACCGGGATCCCGACCGGCCCTGTTGCGGCCTATGTGCGAAGGGAACGCGTTGATGATCCGACGGTTCGTCGGCCAGGCCCGCCGGGTGGTCAAGGACAGACCGGCGGAGGGGGCCGCCGTCGTCTCCACCGTCATCGCGGCGTTCGTCGTGACCCCGTTCATCATCGGGACGGACCACGATCCCGGGTTCGGCGTCATCCCGGACCGGTGGTCAGCGCCCGTGCTGTCCCGCACGCCGGCGGCACCATCGGCGGGTGCAGAGGCGCCATCACCGGGGGTGACTCTGACCGAGCGCGTCAGCCTCCCTGGTCCTGACCGAACCGTGCTCAGCTACCAGACGTCCGTCGCGCCTGGTGAAACGCGGCTCGTCAGGCGGACGATCAGTGCGACTGCTCCGGCCGCCGGAGTGGCGACAGAGACCCTGCGGGGTCAGGACGCGACGGCCACCGTCACGGCCGAGGGTTCGACCAGGCTCGTCCCCGGTCCCACCGAGACTGTCACGGTCACCGTCACCGAGACCGCACCAGCCTCCGAGACCACGGTGACGGTCGCCCCGGAGGAACCGACCGTCACTGTGACGGAGTCGGTCGCGGCCCCTGGCGGCTGACGTCCGAGCGCATGAAGCTTGTGTCCGCCTGATGATCCACCGGGAACGTGGGACGTCGAGGACCCGGCAGCGTCGTGGTGATGTCGTGCGTCGATGCTGGTCACGATTCGCTCTGCTGAGCCTGAGTAGTCCGATCGACACGACGTGCAACGTTTCGGAGGTGCGGCGCCTCCTCTGGTCGGCGCTGATCTTGTCCGTCGCGGCTGGCGGGTATGTCGCGGTGAAGCCGATCGGGCGCAGGATCGCCGCCTTGGCCGCAGCGGCCGTCATCTGGCTCTGGATCGACATGGAAGGGCCGGTGCTGGTCTCTCGAGGGAACCATGGGCTGCATCTCGCAGACATCCCTGCCATCGCGGCAGTCGCCGGTTGCGTGGCAGCACTCCTCCGGCTCAGGCGGCCAGGCCGGCGGCGGTCTGATCCGGCACGACCTGGCACCCCATGAGCAGGTGCCGGACGGCACGCACGGACTCCCATGCATCGACACACAGTCGCCCACGCAGGCGGCCCGCTGCCAGCCAAGGGGGGGACCGGCCGGCAGCGGACCTGACCGCGGCTTCGAAGTGGGGAGACGAAGACCGCGGCTGCATGAATCGTCCCCTTGCCGATGCAAGGCAATCAGGCCGAGCCACGACTCGTCGCCAATGGGGGCCGACCTCAGGAGCGGGTGAGGATCTCCACGCCTCTGACCAAGTCGTACTGGTCCACGTGACTGCGGAGGTCCGGCCCCAAGCGGATCTTGACCTGTCACACGATCGCCAGGTCAGGTGCCAAGGCGCGACTGCTCCGTGATGGCGACGTCCTGGACCGAGCCGTCGTGGACGATGGTCTGGTCAGGATCGTCGCTCTCGGCCGGCTCGACGCGACTGTCCTCGAGGTCCGCGCCGGGCGGCATCGTGTGTTCCGACTCCGCCTGTGACCGCAGGTGCCTCGATGCCTGGACACCTCCTCGAAGACCTTGGCCGTCTCCGCTGAGAGCGGACGACAAGCGCCGACCTCCGTTCGCGCTGGGCGCCCGAGTCCTCGGACGGCGTGACCGCCGACTTCCGTGGCCGGGGGGTCAGGCGCCGATGTCGGCGGGCGTACCGCCGGTGATGCGCACCAGCTCGTCGTAGGTCGTCGGGAAGACCGTGTGAGGGTGCCCGGCGGCAGCCCACACCTCGTCGTACGTCGCCAGGTCGGTGTCGACGAGCGTCCGCAGCGGCTCGGGGTGCCCGACGGGCGCCACCCCACCGATCGCGAACCCGGTGTGGGTCCGCACGAAGTCCGGGTCGGCCCGGTCGACACCGGCGGCGCCGACCAGGGCAGCCACCTTGGCGGTGTCGACCCGGTGCCCGCCCGAGGCCATCACCAGCAGGGGGGCGCCGTCGGCGCTGAACACCAGCGAGTTGGCGATCTGGGCGACCCCGACACCGAGCTGGGCCGCTGCGGCGGCGGCGGTGCGGGCCGAGTCGTCGAGCCGGCGGACCCGGCCGTCGACGCCGAGCTCGGCCAGCCGCGCGGTGACCCGGCGGACCGCCGGGTGGGCCAGCTGGGTGGTAGCGGTCGCCGGGTTGTCAGGGGTCTCTGGTGGGTTCTCGGGCATGGCGCCGCAGGCTAGCGGGACCGGCGGCGCGCGGGTGGGGACGAGTGGTTGACGAACTGTCCGGGGTGGGGTCTACTGTGAGACGTGTTTCGAACACGTGTTCGAACATCCGGTGCAGGGGAGGCACGACCGACTTCCCGCCCGGCGGTCGCCGGACTCGACCCCCGGTGGGCCGCTGGGCGGGATCTCGGGACGGCCGACCCGGGCGCCGGTCGGGAGGGCCCGGTGGTTCCGGGTCCGGTGCGCGGGGTGGCGCGGGAAGGAGCGGTCTGGCGATGACGAGGCGGTACGACGACCCGGTCGACGTCCGGCGCCGCGACGAGGACCCGGCCGAGTTCCTGTGGCGCGGCCGGCACTACGCGGTGCGCGAGGTGCTGGCGCACTGGGTGGAGACCGGGGCGTGGTGGCAGTCCCCGGCCGTCACCGGGGCCGGGTCCGCGGCGGTCAGCATCGACTCCTCGGTGCTGGCCGCGGAGCGGGAGGTCTGGCGGGTCGAGGCCACCCGGGGCCGGCAGCACGGGTCCGGCGTCTTCGACCTGTGCTTCGACTGGGCGAGCGGGGGCTGGATCCTGCTCCGCTCCCACGACTGAGGCCGTCGACAGCAGGAGCAACAGCACGACGGACGAGTAGCACGACGGACGAGCAGCACGACGGGAAGGACGAGGCGATGGGCACCAGGGTCACCCGGGTCGATGCGGTGGTGCGCCGACCGCCGGTGGTGTCCGCCGCGCGCGAGCTGCTGGCGACCGCGCGCCACGACCTCACCGACGCGACCGCGACGACGGTCGGGACCGAGCGCTACGCCGCCGCCCACCTCGCGGCGCTGCGCACCGCCGCCGCCGTGCTCGCCGTGCGGACCCGACCGGCGGCGACCAAGCGCCCGCGCAACGTGTGGTCGATGCTGCCGCAGGTCGCCCCCGAGCTCACAGAGTGGGCGGCGTTCTTCGCGGCCGGGGCCGGCAAGCGGGCCGCGGCCGAGGCCGGGCTCTCCCGGGCGGTCACCCCGCGGGAGGCCGACGACCTGCTGCGCGACGCGCAGACCTTCCTGGCCCTGGTGGAGACCACGCTCGGGCTCGACCACCAGCCGGCGCTGCCGCACCTGGCACCCCGCGCCAGCTGACCCGACCGACCCGACCGACCCGACCGACCCGACCGACCCGACCTCGACGAGAGACCGCCCGTGCCCAGCGACCCGTTCGTCCACCTCCACGTGGCCTCCGGCTACTCGCTGCGCCACGGCGCCTCCCACCCCCACGTGCTCGTCGAGCGGGCCGCGGAGCACGGCATGGACACCTTGGCGCTGACCGACCGGGACGGGGTCTACGGCGCGGTGAAGTTCGCCCGGGCCGCGCAGTCGGCCGGCATCCGCCCGGTGCTCGGCGTCGACCTCGCGGTCGAGCCCAGCGGGCTGCTGGCCGGCCCGCCGATGATCCACCCGTCGCTGCGTGGCGGCCAGCCCGGTGGCGGCCAGCCCGGTCGCGCCCAGCCGGCCCGGGGCGGCGCGTCGGTCGACCCCCGGCACCCACGGGTCACCTTGCTCGCCCAGGACAAGGCCGGGTGGGCGGCGCTGTGCCGGCTGGTCTCGGCCACCCACCTGCGCGGCGAGCGCGGCACGCCGGTGACCACGCTCGACCTGGTCGCCGAGCACGTCGACCTGGCCCGGTCCGGCACCGGTGGGCTGCTCGTCATGCTCGGCCCCGGGTCGGAGGTGGCCCGGGCGCTGACCGCGCGCCGCCCCGACCTGGCACGGGAGGTCCTCGCCCGGTGGCGCGACGTCGTCGACCGCGACGACCTGCTGCTCGAGGTGGTGTCGCACCGGGGTCCCGACGACCGGCCGCGCGCGGCCCGGATGCTGCGGCTGGCGACCGAGGAGCGGCTGACCGCCGTCCTCACCAACGCGGTCCGCTACGCCGACCGCGGCGACGCCCCGACCACCGACGTGCTGGACGCGGCACGCCGGCTGGTCGCCCTGGACGCCCGCCACGTCGACCGGGCCAACGCCGAGGGCTACCTCAAGTCCGGCAAGGAGATGGCGCTGGTCGCCGAGGAGGTCGTGTCGGCGGCCGGGCTCGACGACCGGGCAGGGCGCCGCCTGCTCGCGGCGACCCGGCGGGTGGCCGACCGGTGCGCCGTCGACCCGCGGGCCGACCTCGGGATGGGCGAGGTGCACTTCCCCGACCTCGAGGTGCTGGGGGCGGACAGCTCGGTCACCGACCCGGTCCGCGCCGCCCAGGCGATGCTGCGGGAGCGGTGCGAGGCCGGGCTGGGCAGACGGGCGATGGCCGCCACCCCGGAGGTGCGCCGGCGGCTCGACGACGAGCTCGGCGTCATCGAGCAGCTCGGCTACCCGTCGTACTTCCTCACCGTCGCCGACGTCGTCGACCTGATCCGCGACATGGGGGTGCGGGTCGCCGCCCGCGGGTCCGGCGCGGGCAGCCTGGTCAACTACCTGCTCGGCATCTCCGGGGTCGACCCGATGCGCCACGGCCTGCTGATGGAGCGCTTCCTCTCGCCGCTGCGCGAGGCGCTGCCCGACATCGACGTCGACGTCGAGTCGGCGCGACGTACCGAGGTCTACGAGCAGATCCTGGAGCGCTTCGGCGGCGACCGGGTCGCCTGCGTCTCGATGATGGACACCTACCGCGTGCGCCACGCGATCCGCGACGTCGGCGCCGCGCTCGGCATGCCGCCCGGCGAGATCGACCAGATCGCCAAGGCGTTCCCGCACATCCGGGCACGCGACGTGCACCTGGCGCTCGAGGAGCTGCCCGAGCTGCGGGCCTCCCGGTTGGGCGGCCGGGGCGGGCTGGACCTGCTGTTCCGGCTGGTCGCCCGCCTCGACGGGCTGCCGCGCCACGTCGCGCTGCACCCGTGCGGCGTGCTGCTGTCCGACCGCACCCTGCTCGACCGCACACCGGTCGAGGCGAGCTGGCTGGGCTTCCCGATGAGCCAGTTCGACAAGGACGACGTCGAGGAGCTCGGCCTGCTCAAGCTCGACGTCCTCGGCATCCGCATGCAGTCCGCGATGGCCTACGCCGTCGACGAGCTGGTCCGCATCGGCGACACCCCCGAGCCGATCGACCTGGACGACCAGTCGCAGGTGCCGTTCGACGACCCCGACACCTTCGCGCTGATCCAGTCGACCCGCACGCTCGGCATGTTCCAGATCGAGTCGCCGGGGCAGCGCGAGCTGGTCGGCAAGTTCGCACCCGAGACCTTCGGCGACCTGATCACCGACATCTCGCTGTTCCGGCCCGGCCCGGTCAAGAGCGACATGGTCACGCCGTTCCTCAAGGCCCGGCAGGGCTGGGCCGAGGCCGAGTACCTCCACGAGGACCTGCGCTACGCCCTCGAGGACACCTGCGGCGTCGTCGTCTTCCACGAGCAGGTGCTGCAGATCATCTCGACCTTCACCGGCTGCACCCTGGCCGAGGCCGATGAGGCGCGCCGCGCGCTCGGCACCCCGGACGGCCAGCCCGAGGTGCGGCTGTGGCTGCGCCCGCTCGCCCTCGCCCGCGGCTACGACGTGCCCACCGTCGAGAAGGTGTGGGAGGTGCTCAAGGCCTTCGCGTCCTTCGGGTTCTGCAAGGCCCACGCGGCCGCGTTCGCGCTGCCGACCTACCAGTCGGCGTGGCTCAAGGCCCACCACCCGGCGGCCTTCCTCGCCGGCGTGCTGACCCACGACCCCGGCATGTACCCCAAGCGGCTGATCCTCGACGACGCCCGCCAGTTCGGCATCGCGGTGCTGCCGCTCGACGTCAACCGCTCCGACGCGACCTATCGCGTCGAGAAGCTCGCGCCCGACCAGCAGGAACCGGAGTGGACCGGCTCGGTGGCAGGGCTCGCCGCGCCGGGCCGGTCCACTTCGGCAGAGGCAGAGGAGCCGTCGCGGCCGTGGCAGCGGGCCCGCGACTACGGCATCCGGCTCGCGCTCTCGGAGGTCAAGGGGATCTCGGAGGCCGAGGTCGCCCGCATCGTCGCGGGCCGGCCGTTCGGGTCGCTGTCCGACTTCTGGCACCGCGCGTCGGTGGCCCGGCCGGTCGTCGAGCGGCTGGTGCTGACCGGTGCGTTCGACGACCTCTACGCGCTGCGCGGGCCCGACCACGTGGGATCCACCCGGCACCGGCTGACCCGGCGCGACCTGCTGCTGCAGGTGGGTGAGCTGGACCGGTGGTCACGGGCGGTGGCCCGCGGTGCCGGGCGGTCCCGATCACGACGTACGTCGCGAGGCGCGACCACCGGACCCGCCGGCACCACCGGACCCGCCGGAGCCGCCGGCACCACCGGAGCCGCAGCCGCCGGGGCCGGGTCGGCCGCGGTCGCGGCGGTCTCCGCGCCGGTCGGCGGGGTGCTGCGCGCCGCCGTGCCCTCGGGTGCGGCCCGCGACCTGTCGCGCGCCACCGCCCGCGGCGAGGCGCTCACGATGGTCGAGCACCCCGAGGCCGAGCACCCGGGGATGGTCGTGTACCCCGGATCGGGCAGGGGGCCCGACGTGCGCGAGCTGGCGGCCCGGCAGTCGCAGGCCGCGCGGCCGGTGGAGGAGAGCTCGGTGCAGCTGGCCTTCGACCTGGGTGACGCGCCGCACTCGGTGGTGCCGAGCGGGCTGCCGGAGATGACCGGTGCCGAGCGGGTGCGCGCCGAGCTCGAGGTGCTCGGGCTGGACGCGAGCCGGCACGTGGTCGACTTCTACGAGCCGTTCCTCGCCGCGCTCGGGGTGACCCGGGCGCCGGACATGGTGCGCTCGCGCAGCCAGGCCGAGGTGCTGGTGGCCGGGGTCAAGGTCGCGACCCAGACCCCGCCGATCCGGTCGGGCAAGCGGGTGGTGTTCGTGACCCTCGACGACGCGCGCGGCCCGGTGGACGCGACGTTCTTCGAGGACGCGCAAGGGCCCTACGCCGCGACGCTGTTCCACTCCTGGCTGCTGGTGATCCGCGGCCACGTCCGGCGCACCGGGCCGCGCGGGGTGTCGCTGCGGGCGACCGGCTGCTGGGAGCTGACCGAGCTGCACGAGGCCTGGCGCCTCGGCGGGCTCGACGCGGTCGCCGACCTGATGGCTGCGACCAGCAGCACCGCGCCGGTCACCGACCTGTCGGTCGCCGGCGCGGCGGAGAGCCGGTCGAGCCGGCCGGTGATGGCCCGACCGCCGGCGGCCGGGCTGCCGACCGGGGCGAGCGTCGCGGTCTACGAGTCGCGCGAGGCCGGTGCCGGTGGTGCCGCCGGCGGCATGTCCTCGCCCTCGCACGTGACCCGCCGGGTGCTGGTGCACCCGAGCGGCTTCCGGCAGTCGCCCTACGCCGACATCAAGCCCCCCGGCGACGACGCGGCGGCGACCCGGCAGGCGGTGGCCCGCCAGGACGAGGCGCGCCGGGCGGCCGAGCGTGAGGGCGGGGGCCGCAGCGGGGGAAACAGCGGCGAGGCACCGCGCAAGCTCTGGCACTCCAGCCCCGGCAGCTCCGGGCGGTGACCGGCCTCCTCGGCTCGACCGGCCTCCTCGGCTTCACCGGCTTCTTCGACCTGCCCGGCGCGCGGACCGCTGCAGTCGCCCCACGGCTCAGTAGCCTGGCGCCGTGGCCTCCCTCGACGGCTCGACCTCGGCGCCCCCGGCCTTCTCGGCCGCTGCCGCCCACCTGGCGCGCTCGCCGCGCACGGCAGTCGTCTGGGGGGTCCTGCTGCGCGACGCGCTGGCCACCTACGGCCGCTCCGACGACTCGGACCACCACCCGCTGGACGTGGTCGATGTCGGCGGGGGCACCGGCGGGTTCGCCGTCCCGCTGGCCGAGGCCGGCCACCGGGTCACCGTCGTCGACCCCAGCCCCGACGCCCTGGCCTCGCTGCTGCGCCGGGCCGGCGAGACCGGCGCCGTGGTCCACGCGGTCCAGGGCGACGCCGCCGGGCTGCTCGACGTGGTGGCGCCGGGCAGCGCCGACCTGGTCCTCTGCCACGGCGTCCTCGAGCACGTCGACGAGGTCCGGCCGGCGGTCGAGTCGCTGGTGGCGGTGCTGCGTCCCGGCGGCACGCTCAGCGTCCTGGTCGCCCACCGCAACGCCGCGGTCGTCGCACGCACCGTCGCCGGCCACTACGCCGAGGCCCGGCACGCCCTGGCCGACCCGGACGGCCGGTGGGGTCCCGGCGACCCGCTGCCCCGCCGGTTCACCGAGGCCGGTCTGCTCGCGGTGCTCGGCGCGACCGGTCTCGAGGTGGGCAGCGTCCACGGCGTACGCACGCTCGCCGACCTGGCGCCGGCCGCCGAAGCCGAGGCCGACCCGGCCGAGGAGCTCGTGGAGCTCGAGCTCGCCACCGCCGGGATGCCGGAGTTCCGGGCTGTGGCCACCCAATTGCACGTGCTCGCCTCCCGGGTCTGACGAGCACCGCATGGTGCCTCCGTCGTGAGCCGCAGCCAGCAGCTGCACCGGCCCGGGCCGCCCAGCGGGCCGCCGGGCGACGACGCCGGCTGCACGGTGCTGCACGTCGACATGGACGCCTTCTACGCGTCGGTCGAGCTGATCAGCCGCCCGGAGCTGCGGGGGACGCCGGTGATCGTCGGCGGTGGGTCGCGCGGTGTGGTGCTCTCCGCGACGTACGAGGCACGGCGCTTCGGTGTGCACTCCGCGATGCCGATGACCCGGGCCCGGCGGCTGTGCCCGCAGGCGACCGTCGTCCCGCCCAGCCACGGGCTGTACTCGGCGATCTCCGCGGGCGTGATGGAGATCTTCCGGTCGGTGACCCCGTTGGTCGAGCCGCTCTCGCTGGACGAGGCGTTCCTCGACGTGGGTGGTGCGGTGCGCCGGCTGGGCCGGCCGGCCGAGATCGGGCAGCTGATCCGCGACCGGGTCGCCGACGAGCAGGGCATCACCTGCTCGGTCGGCGTGGCCAGCACGAAGTTCGTCGCCAAGCTGGCGTCCACCCGGGCCAAGCCGGACGGGATGATCGTGGTGCCGGCGGCCGACGTGGTCGCGTTCCTGCACCCGCTGCCGGTGGGCGCCCTGTGGGGAGTGGGGGAGAAGACCGAGCTGGCCCTGACCCGGCTCGGTCTGCGCACGGTCGGCGACATCGCCCACACCCCGAGGTCGACCCTGGTGCGGGCACTCGGCCAGGCGACCGGCTCGCACCTGCACGCGCTGTCCTGGGGTCGCGACGAGCGGACCGTCGTGCCGCACGAGCCGGACAAGAGCATCGGCGCCGAGGAGACCTTCGCCCGCGACGTGGACGACCCCGAGGTCGTGCTGCGCGAGCTGCTGCGGCTGAGCGAGAAGACCGCGGCCCGGCTGCGCTCGGGCGGCATGGCCGGCCGGACGGTCAGCCTCAAGGTGCGGTTCGCCGACTTCACGACGATCACCCGGTCCCGGACCCTGCCCGAGGCGACCGACGTGGCAGCCGTCGTCTACGGCACCGCCCGCGGCCTGTTCGAGGCGCTCGGGCTCGACCGGGCTCGGCTGCGGCTGGTCGGCGTGCGGGTCGAGCAGCTGGTCCGTTCCGAGACGGCGCCGCACCAGCTGCTCCTGGGGGAGCGCAGCCGGGGTCGCCGCGAGGCCGAGCAGGCCGCCGACCGGGCCGCCCTGCGGTTCGGGTCCGGCGCCGTACGCCCGGCGAGCCTGGTCCCGGACCGGACGGAACGGACAGACCGCCCCGACGACGCCCCACCCGGAGCGAGCGGGAGGCAACCTTCGGGGCCACCCGGACGTTCTCCTGGATGAGGCATCCGAACCACCCCTGGCAGAGGAAGTCCGCACCAGGTTGTGCAGTCGGGTTTCCCCGAGCCCATCCGGCGCATATCCTGAGTGCACGACGGAGCCGCGGCCGCACCCCGAAAGGTGGCGGCCCTGGTCATGAGGAGGAGCCCGTGCCGCTCTCCGAGCACGAGCAGCGACTGCTCGAGCAGATGGAGCGCGCCCTCTATGCCGAGGACCCCAAGTTCGCGTCCTCGCTGCGCGGCAAGGACCCGCGGAGCAACTTCCGTCGCCGCATCCTGCTCGCCGCCGTCGGCTTCATCGTCGGCGTCGTCCTGCTGATGACCGGGCTGGTCGCGCAGGTGATCGTGGTCAGCATCCTCGGCTTCCTGGCGATGCTGGCCAGCGCGCTCTTCGCGGTCACCAGCTACCGCGCCGTCACGACCGCCAACCAGCTCGGTGTCGTCGACGGCACCGGCGTGCGCAAGCCGCGCACCACCACGCGCCGCAGCCGGGGCGCCTCCGCCTCGTCCGGCGGCTTCATGCAGCGCATCGAGGACCGGTGGAACCGGCGCCGCGACGAGGGCCGCTGACCCGTCCGCGCTGACGACGTACTCCGGCTGACGACTTCCGTCCGGGCTGGACCGGCCGGCATCTCACGGCATCCCGCGGAGCCTGTCTCCTCGGCTGCCCGTCCGCCGGCCGGGTCGGACCCGGACCCGCGGCAGATGCACCCGGGCCGCGCCGAATTGGCCTCGCTCCGGGTAAATCGATCACGCGAGCGTGATCGTTTCCGGCTGGTGGGTCAGGTCCGGCGCAGGTGCAGCCGGGTGGTGACCGCGGCCACGGCGTTGTCGACGGCGTCCAGCGCGTCGGCCAGTCGCTCGGACAGCGCGGTGGCGACCGCCCGGGTGGAGCGCGGCAGCAGGCGGGCCCGCCAGCGTCCCCACCGGCCGGCGGTCTCCCCCATGGCCGCCCGGATGGTGTCGACATCGACGCGTACGTCGCCCACCGACTCCGGGGTGACCGGCGCGTAGCGGGTGCGCTCGGTGACGTCGGCCAGCCGCGTCCCGGCCTCGGCCGCCTCGCCGGTGAGGCCCCGGTCGGCCACCAGCCGGGCGATGCCCTTGCGGGGCGAGTCGCTCGGCCGCCAGGTGTAACCGTGGTCGACCAGCGTGTCCTGCAGGTCGGCCCAGGCGGCCCGGGCCTGCTCGACCGGGGTGCGCGCCCCCGCCCACCGGCGACGACGTACGAGCAAGCGGGTCACCGACGGGACGAGCAGCAGGAGCAGCAGGCCCAGCGCGATGACAAGCGGGATCACCGGGATCCGCACCGGGCCGGCGCCGATGCCGCCGGCACCGCCGCCGGACTGGCTGTCGTCGAAGCCCGGGATGTCGGTGCGCTCACGGTTGCGCAGGCTGTCCGGCGCGTCGCCGTTGGGTGACGCGGTGGCGCTGCTGCTGGGCGTCGAGCCGGGCGTCGTCGCGCCCGCGCCGCCGCGCGCCCACGGCGGCGGGCTGCCGGTGCGGGTCGCGGGCGTCGGCTCGAAGGCCACCCAGCCGACGCCGTCGAAGTAGAGCTCCGGCCAGGCGTGGGCGTCCTTCAGGCCGACGTTGCGGTTGCCCTGCCCGTCGGCGGTGCCCGAGGTGAACCCCACGGCGACCCGGGCCGGGATGCCGAGGATGCGCGCCATGACGGCCATCGTCGAGGCGAAGTGCACGCAGTAGCCCTGGCGGGTCTGCAGGAACGCGGCGATGGCCTGCGAGCCGTTGGCGTCACCCACCGTGTCGGCGACGTCCTCGGAGTAGGTGAAGATGCCGGGGTCGCGCAGCCAGTCCTGGATCGCCAGCGCCTGGTCGTATCCGTTGGTCCGGTCGCCGACGATCTCCTGCGTCTGGAGCACGACGTCGCCCGGCACGTCGGCCGGCAGGTCGAGGAACCTGTTGAGCGACGTCGGGTAGCCGTCCTCCGCGGCGAGCCGCAGCTCCTCGGCGGTCGGTTCCACGTCGAGCGCCCGCACGGTGTAGGAGATGTCGCGGGTCGAGGCGTTCTCGCCGAAGACGTTGAACGTCACCGGGTCGTAGAGCCACGTCCCGTCGATCGACACCCGCCGCGACGGGTAAGGCAGCGGCAGCCACTCCTGGTCCAGGTCGTCGATCTGGACGCGGTAGGTGCGCTGGGTGCGCTCCACCGTGCTGCCGAGACCGGGCGGCGTCTGCAGCCCGTCCTCGACGTTGTCGTCGTCGCGGGAGACGTGCAGCTCGCTGGGCCGCCACTGCTTGCCGGTGAACTGGTCGAGCCCGACGAGTCGCAGGTACGTCGGCTTGCCGCGGTAGCGGATGACCAGCTGGTCGTCCTGGCGACGCAGGTTGCGGCCGAGGTCGATGATCGGGTTGACGACGGCGACCTCCTGGCCGCCGCCGCTGCCCGGGCCGAACCCGCCTGACCCGAAGCCCCACCCGCTGGCGTCGACGTCGGGCAGCACGGCAGGCACGACGAGAGCGAGCCCGAGAGCCGTCGCTCCGACCCGGCGGCCGACCTGGCCGAGCGGCGCCGTCTCGACGTCGGGCCGGTAGTTGGCGCGCTCGGCGGTGTAGCGCATCGGCCGGCCCCAACGGCTGACCCGCTCGCGCGACTCGGCCAGCAGCAGGGCGAGGAAGCCGATGGCTCCGATGGCGAACGCCACCCAGCTGACGCCGTCGGGTGCTATCGCGGTGGGCACCGTCTGCAGCACCAGCAGCGGGATCCCGGCGAGGGCGGCGCGCCGCATGGTGACGGCGAACAGGTCGACCAGCACCGCGACCAGGCCGACCCCGGCGACGGTGAGCATCTCGACCCCGACGGAGACCCCGATCGG
>DATHAP010000010.1 GCA_035489715.1 Actinomycetes bacterium | reverse complement strand
GCTGCCCGGGATGGTCAACACGCACTCCCACGCCCCGATGGTGCTGTTCCGCGGGCAGGGGGAGGGGCTGCCGCTGGACCGCTGGCTGCAGGAGGTCATGTGGCCGCGCGAGGCGCGGCTGACGCCGGAGGACGTCGAAGTAGCGATGACCGCCGCGTCCGCGGAGATGCTCGGCAACGGGGTCACCACGAGCGTCGAGATGTACTTCCATCCGGAACGAATCGCCGCCGCCGTGGGGCGGACCGGTGCCCGCGCGATCATCGCGACCCCGCTGCTACCGCTGCCGGGGCTGCCGCCCTTCGACGAGCAGTTGAAGTCGGCCGTCGAGCTGGCGACGGCAGTCCCCGGCGACGGGACGGTGGAGTACGGCATCGGCCCGCATGCCGCCTACACGGTGCCGCTACCCGTCCTTCGGGCCGCCGCGACCGCCGCCCGCGAGCACGGACTCCTGCTCAACCTGCACGTCGCGGAGACGGCGACCGAGGGCGCCGACCTGCTGGCCCGGCACGGCCAGTCGGTCCCGGCGCTGCTGGCGGCGCACGACGTTCTCGGCGGTCGGGTGCTGGCCGCGCACTGCGTGCACATGGACGACGCGGACCTCGAACTCTGGGCGGAGCACGACGTCGCCGTCTCCCACTGCCCGGCCAGCAACGCCAAGCTGGCCAGTGGCATCGCGCCGCTGCGCGCGATGCTCGACCGCGGCATCCGGGTCGGCATGGGCACCGACGGTCCGGCGTCCAACGACGGCCTCGACCTGTTCGCCGACCTTCGCCTGGCTGCGTCGCTGGCCCGGCTCGTCGGCCGGTCGGCTACTGCGCTCAGCGCCGCCGAGGCGTTCTGGCTGGCGACGGGCGCTGCCGCCGACGCGATCGGCCGCCCGGACCTGGGGCAGCTCGAGGCGGGACGACGGGCCGACCTCGTGCACGTCGACACCCGGAACCTGGTGTTCGAGCCCGTCGGCGATACGGGCGACGTCCTCGCCCACCTCGTCTGGTCGGGCGCGGGCAGGCACGTGCGCGACGTCTGGGTGGGCGGCAGGCAGGTGGTCGCCGACGGCGCCTCGACGACCGTCGACCCCGAGGCGCTGCGCCTCGACGTCGCCGCCCGTGCCGCCCGTCTCGCCGCCGCCTGAACTTTCTCAACCAAACGGTTGACAACGCCGAGCCGTCGGTTCTAGCCTGCTTCTCAACCGAAAGGTTGAGCAATCAGGAGGACGCAGTGGCGGCAGATCCGCTCTCCCGGGTGTTCTCGGCGCTGGCCGACCCCACCCGGCGGGACATCGTGGCGCGGCTCGCGGTGGGCGACGCCACGGTCAACGAGCTCGCCGCGCCGTACGACGTGACCGTCCAGGCCGTCTCCAAGCACCTGAAGGTGCTCGAGGACGCCGGCCTGGTCAGCCGGCGCCGGGAGGCCCAGCGCCGCCCGGTGCACCTCGAGGCGAATGTGTTCGACCTGATGACCAAGTGGATCGAGCGCTACCGGCAGCAGGCCGAGGAGCGCTACCGCCGTCTGGACGACGTCCTGCGATCCATGCCGGACGTTCCCCCCACCCCGGAAGGAAAGCCGTCATGACCAGCACCACGCACCACGAGACCCAGATCGTCAGCGACCCCGACGTCCCGCTCGTGCGGATCATCCGGGAGTTCGACGCCCCGCCGGAGAAGGTCTTCCGGGCGCACACCGACCCGGACCTGATCGTCCAGTGGCTCGGCCCGCGGGATCTCACGATGACGATCGACCACTTCGACTGCCGCACCGGCGGCTCCTACCGCTACATCCACTCGCGGGACGGCGAGGACTACGGCTTCCACGGGTGCTTCCACGAGGTGCGGCCGAACGAGCTGATCGTGCAGACCTTCACCTTCGAGGGCATGCCGGACGGCGTCGCGCTGGAGAAGCTGCGGCTGGAGGACCTCGGCAACGGCCGCACCCGGCTGACCGCCACCTCGCTGGTCGATTCCTTCGCCGACCGCGACGCCTTCGTCGCCAGCGGCATGGAGTCCGGCGTCGTCGAGGGCTACGAGCGGCTCGACGAGGTGCTGGCGCGAGGCTGACAGCGGCTAGGCCCGCAGCGAGATGGTGTCGCCGCGCAGCACGGTCCGCAGTTCGCCGGGCAGCTCGCGGCGGCCCACCTCCGCGAGGAAGTCCCCCAGGGGGCTCTTGAACCGGCTGTAGTCGTCGAAGTGGACGGGCACGGTGACCGGCGGCTTCAGCAGCTCGACCAGGTCCGCGCCCTGCCGGGCGTCCATGGTGACCGTGACGCCGAGGACCTTCGTTCCGCCCAGGTGTGGGATCAGCACGTCGAGCGGCCCGCACCGCTCCAGCACCTCGCCGAGGAACGGCCGGTAGAGGGTGTCGCCGCTGACGTAGCCCCGCCACGACACCTCCGAACCCGTCGTCCCGCCGTGCACGAGCTCGAGAACGCTGCCCATCACCTGCGGCAGCACCCGGTCCAGGGCGCCCGGTCCGTGCACGCCGGGCACCGACGTCACCCGCAGGATCTCGGTGCCGCGCCGGAACTCGTACGTCTCCCACGGCCGCAGGTCCGACGTGGACGTGAAGCCCCGGTCGGCGAGGCACTTCGCGGCCTCCGGCGTGGTGACGACGGGCGTGCCCTTGGGCAGCGACCTCGTGGCGATGCGGTCCCAGTGGTCGCCGTGCATGTGGCTGAGCAGGATGCCGTCGAGCGCCGGCAGCTGGGTCGGCTGCAGCGCCGGCTCGGTCCGCCGCTTCGCCCGTAGGCCGTACCCGAGGTGAGCCCGCTGCCCGCGGTGCAGGAAGTTCGGATCGGTGAGCAGCGTGAACGGTCCGATCCGCAGCAGCGTCGTGGCGTTCCCGCCGAAGGTGAGCGTGACGTCGTCCCCGGCCATGCCGGGCGGACTACCCGTTATCGGGGCCGACGACGCCCCCCGTGGTCAGTAGCGAGGCGAACAATCTCCTCGCCCCGGCTGGTAGACAGAGGCACGTGGCACCCTCCCGCACCGTCGACGAGACGTTCCTCGCCCTGCCGCTGGCCGCGCTGACCGACGCCGCGCTCACCCGCGCCGTCGACCTCGGCTGCGAGCACGCCGACATCCGCGTCGAGCGCATCCACACCCAGACGGTGAGCCTGCGCGACGCCCGGCCCGAGGCCTTCACCGACGGCGAGGACCTCGGGCTCGCCGTCCGCGTGGTGCACGAGGGCACGTGGGGGTTCGCCGCGGGCGTCGTCCTCACCGCTGCCGAGGCCGTCCGGCTGGCCGAGGAGGCCGTGACCGTCGCCAAGGTCTCCGCGGCCATCAACAGCGACCGCGTCGAGCTCGCCCCCGAGCCGGTCTACGCCGACGCGATGTGGGTCTCCGACTACGAGATCGACCCGTTCGGCGTGCCCGACAGCGAGAAGAGCGCGCTGCTCATCGAGCTGTCCGAGCAGCTGATGGCCGCCGACGGCGTGGAGCACGTGCAGAGCAGTTGCATGCACGTGAAGGAGCAGAAGTACTACGCCGACACCGCGGGCACGCGCACCCGGCAGCAGCGGGTGCGCATCCACCCGGAGTTCACCGCGCTCACCGTCGACCGCGCCACCGGGCAGTTCGAGAGCATGCGCACGCTGGCCCCGCCGGTCGGCAAGGGCTGGGAGTACCTCACCGACGGCGGGTGGGACTGGCGCGGTGAGCTCGCGGAGATCCCCGAACTGCTCCGCGAGAAGACGAAGGCGCCGTCGGTCGAGGCCGGCCGCTACGACCTCGTCATCGACCCCTCGAACCTGTTCCTCACCATCCACGAGTCGATCGGCCACGCCACCGAACTCGACCGGGCGCTCGGCTACGAGGCCGCCTACGCCGGCACCTCGTTCGCCACCGTCGACAAGCTCGGCACCCTGAAGTACGGCTCCCCGCTGATGAACGTCACCGGCGACCGGGTCGCGGAGCACGGGCTCTCGACGGTCGGCTGGGACGACGAGGGGGTGGCCGGGCAGCAGTGGGACATCGTCAAGGACGGCGTCCTCGTCGGTTACCAGGTCGACCGGAACATGGCCCGGCTGCGCGGCCTGCCCCGCTCCAACGGCTGCGCGTTCGCCGACTCCTCCCGCCACGTCCCGGTGCAGCGCATGGCCAACGTCTCGCTGCAGCCCACCGCCGACGGCCCGACCACCGAGGA
>DATHAP010000009.1 GCA_035489715.1 Actinomycetes bacterium | reverse complement strand
TCGTGCCGGTGATCGCCCTCGCGCTGGCATGGTTCGCCCGCCGCCGTGCGTCCGCCGAGCCGCCCACCGAACCGCCCGCCGGGCCACCCACCGAGCCGCCCCGGTGAGCCGCCCGCCGGGCCGCCCCGGTGATGTCACGGTCGAGCTGGACGTCGAGCATTCGCCGTTCGACGCGAGGAGATCGGCGCCACGAGGCTGCCACTAGCGTGAGCGGCATGCGCGAGCGAGGGAGGGTGCTCTGGCAGCCGCCGGACGACGTGCTCGACAGCACCCGCATCGGGCGGTACCTGCGGTGGCTCGCCAGCTACCGGGGGCTCTCCTTCTCCGACTACGACAGCCTGTGGCGCTGGTCGGTCGACGACCTCGACGGGTTCTGGCGCTCGGTCTGGGACCACTTCCACCTCGAGTCGGCCACGCCGGTCGAACGGGCGCTGGCCGACGCCGAGATGCCCGGCGCTGCCTGGTTCCCCGGGGCGACGGTCAACTACGCAGGCCATGCCCTCCGCAGCGAGCCGGCGGGACCCGCACTCGTCGCCTGGTCGCAGTCGCGCGATCCGGTCGAGCTCTCGATGGCCGACCTGCGGGACCAGGTCGCGCGCTGTCGTGCGGGGCTCGAGCGGCTGGGCGTGGGCGCCGGCGACCGGGTGGCCGCCTACCTGCCCAACATCCCCGAGACGGTCGTCGCGCTGCTCGCGACCGCCAGCCTCGGGGCCATCTGGTCGTCGTGCGCCCCCGAGTTCGGAACCCGCAGCGTCGTCGACCGGCTGCGGCAGATCGAGCCGGTGGCGCTGCTCGCCGTCGACGGCTACCGCTACGGCGCCAAGCAGGTCGACCGGGTCGCCGAGGTGGCGGCCATCAGGTCGGAGCTGCCGACGTTGCGCTCGGTCGTCACCGTGCCCTACCTCGACGCCGATGCGCGGCTCGACGGTTCGCTCACCTGGGACGAGCTGCTGGCCGAACCTGCCGACCTGCGGTTCGCGACCCTGCCGTTCGACCACCCGCTCTACGTCCTCTACTCGTCGGGCACGACCGGCCTGCCCAAGCCGATCGTGCACGGCCACGGCGGCATGCTGGTCGAGCACCACAAGGTGCTGGCCCTGCACAACGACCTGGGGCCCGGTGACCGCTTCTTCTGGTTCTCCACGACCGGCTGGATGATGTGGAACTTCCTGGTGTCCGGCCTGCTGGTAGGGGCCACGCTGGTGTTGTTCGACGGCGATCCCGGCTTCCCCGACCTCACCGGGCTGTGGCGGATGGCCGGTGAGGTGGGTGTCACCTTCTTCGGGACGTCGGCGCCGTTCCTGCTGGCGTGCCGGAAGGACGGCATCGTCCCCGCGGAGGTCGCCGACCTCGCAGCGCTCCGGGCCGTCGGCTCCACGGGCGCGCCGCTGCCGTCCGAGGGATTCGAATGGGTGTACGAGGCCGTGGGCCGCGATCTGTTGCTGTCGTCGGTCAGCGGGGGCACCGACGTGTGCACGGCCTTCGTCGGCGGCTGTCCTCTGGTGCCGGTGCGCGCCGGCGAGATCTCGTGCCGCTACCTCGGCGCGAAGGTCGAGGCCTACGACGAGGCGAGCCGACCGGTGGTGGGCGAGCAGGGCGAGCTGGTGCTCAGCGCACCCATGCCGTCGATGCCGGTGGCCTTCTGGGGCGACGCAGACGGCTCGCGCTACCGGGCCGCGTACTTCGAGCACCACCCCGGCGTGTGGACGCACGGTGACTGGATCATCCTCTACGAGGACGGGGCCTGCGTGATCACCGGGCGATCGGATGCCACGCTCAACCGCGGCGGGGTCCGCATGGGCACGGCCGAGCTCTACACCGTGGTCGAGAGCCTGCCCGAGGTCGCCGACAGCCTGGTCGTGCACCTCGAGGACCCCCACGGGGGTCCGGGCCGGCTCGTGTTGTTCGTCGCGCCGGCCCCGGGGATGGACGTCGACGACGAGCTGCGGCGCCGCATCGCCAAGGCGCTGCGCACCCAGCTCTCGCCCCGGCACGTCCCCGACGAGATCCACGAGGTGCCCGGAGTTCCCCGCACGCTCTCGGGCAAGAAGCTCGAGGTGCCGGTCAAGCGCATCCTGAGCGGCGCAGAGCCGGACCGTGCCGCCAGCCGCGGCAGCCTGGCCAACCC
>DATHAP010000008.1 GCA_035489715.1 Actinomycetes bacterium | reverse complement strand
CGAACGTGGCCATCCCGGGCTCGTTCTCGCCGCGGATGCCGGTGAAGAGCTCGTCACCTCGGGCGACCAGCCCCGCGTACTGCTGCTGGACCTTCATGGCCTGCTGCATCGCGATGCCCAGGATCCGCACGGGGATCCCCGGCAGGGTCTCGGGCAGCTTGCGTGCCTCGTCGAGAACGTGGGCGGCCAGGCCGGCTGCCGCGCGGACTACCTCAGGGATCTCTCGTGCCATGCGCACACCCTGCCCCACAACGTCGCGACCGACACGCAATGTGTGCAGATCCACCCGAGGGAGGCATGGGACGACGGCCCCCTGCAGGGCCCCGTCGCGAGCTCGCGAGCGGCGGGGGGCAGGGGGTCCTTCAACTACCATGGGGTGCATGGCTGATCAGCGCGGACGTGTCCTGCTGGCCGATCCGCGCGGCTACTGCGCCGGCGTGGATCGGGCGGTCATCGCGGTCGAGCGGGCGCTGGAGATCCACGGGGCGCCGGTCTACGTCCGCAAGCAGATCGTCCACAACAAGCACGTCGTCGCCACCCTGGAGCGCCGGGGCGCGATCTTCGTCGACGAGACCGACGAGGTGCCCGAGGGCTCGGTCGTCGTCTTCAGTGCGCACGGCGTCTCACCCGCGGTGCACCAGGAGGCGGCGTCGCGGCGGCTGCGGACCATCGACGCCACCTGCCCGCTGGTCACCAAGGTGCACCAGGAGGCCAAGCGCTTCGCCCGCGACGACTTCGACATCCTGCTCATCGGCCACCGCGGCCACGAGGAGGTCGAGGGCACCGCCGGGGAGGCGCCGTCCCACATCCAGCTCGTCGACGGCCCCAAGGACGTCGCCACCGTGCAGGTGCGCGACCCGGAGAAGGTCGTGTGGCTGTCGCAGACCACGCTCTCGGTGGACGAGACCCTGGCGACGGTGGACCAGCTGAAGAACCGCTTCCCCGGTCTGCAGGCCCCGCCGAGCGACGACATCTGCTACGCCACGCAGAACCGGCAGCAGGCGGTCAAGCAGATGGCGGGGGAGTGCGACCTGGTGCTGGTCGTCGGCTCGACCAACTCGTCGAACTCGGTCCGCCTGGTCGAGGTCGCGCTGGAGGCGGGCGCCCGCGCCTCGTATCTCGTCGACTTCGCCTCGGAGATCGACCCGGCCTGGCTCGAGGGCGTGGGCACGGTCGGCGTCACCAGCGGCGCCTCGGTGCCGGAGGTCCTCGTGAGCGAGGTGCTGGACTGGCTGGCCGAGCGGGGCTACCCCGACGTCGAGACCGTCAAGGCGGCGGAGGAGCGGCTGGTGTTTGCGCTGCCGCACGAGCTCCGGCGCGCCGAGAAGGCCGCGCGCACCGACTGACCGGTCATCCGGTCGTCCCGTCCCGGGCCGGCTCGTCGTCGTCCTCGATCGGCGGTTCCGCCGGGCGCAGGGTGCGCACCGTCGCCTCCAGCGGCTCGGGGGTCTGCAGCGGGCTCTCGGCCACGCCCAGGTCGTCGAACCGGCGGGCAGCGGTCAGCACGGAGCGCTCGTAGGAGCCGATCGTCTCGTTGTAGCGGGCCATCGTGGTGCCCAGCGCCGATCCGAGCCGCACGAGGTGGCTGGTCAGCGTGCCGAGCCGGGCGTGCAGCCGTCGGCCCACTTCCAGCACCTGGTCGGCGTCGCGGGCCAGCCGCTCCTGCCGCCACGAGTAGGCCACCGTGCGCAGCAGCGCCAGCAGCGTGCTCGGGGTGGCGAGCACGACGTCGCGGGCGAAGCCGTACTCCAGCAGCCCCGGCTCGGCCTCCAGCGCCGTCGTCAGGAATCCGTCGGAGGGGACGAACAGGACGGTGAACGGGGCGGCGGGGCGGAAGGCCGTGGGATAGCGCCGGGCGGCCAGCGTGTCGACGTGGGTGCGCAGCTGCCGGGCGTGCATGGCCACTCGCTGCTCGCGCACCGACTGGTCGGTGGCCTGGACCGCCTCGATGTACCCGGTGAACGGCACCTTGGCGTCGACGATCACCTGCCGCCCGTCTGCGAGCGTCACGACGAGGTCGGGCCGCACGCCGGCGCCCTCGTCGTTGGTGCCCGACGGCTGCTCCACGAAGTCGCAGTGCTCCAGGAGCCCGGCCACCTCGACCACCCGCCGCAGCTGGACCTCGCCCCAGCGGCCCCGCACGTGCGGGGTGCGCAGCGCGGTGACCAG